>CAMWKC010000013.1 GCA_947174735.1 uncultured Porphyromonadaceae bacterium | reverse complement strand
ATGTTATTAACATAAAAATATTGTCCTTTTGACAATAAAATATAGAGTAATAGAGATTTTTATCCTTTTTGTTCTCCTTTATCTTGGTATTTAGAAAATACATACTAATTCAATACTACCTGTATTCTTTACACATACCTGTAGATAGGAGGCTATAGATCTGTTTTAAGAAATTCCCGAAGATGAACATGGTGAATTCCGGGATATTCGGCAATTTCGCCGCTAATCGGGTCCATAGACACCACGTATTTGGTATAATTGTCTTTGATTGCCGAGAGGTTTCCGAATTCCCGTTCAATAGTTTCTTCCGAGGCGAGAAGATATGTTACCTGTACATATATAGTCCGATTTCCTTTGGTTGCCACAAAGTCAACTTCACCAGCACGTAAAATACCGACATTAACCTTATAGTTCTGAGTCAACAGATGCAGATAAACCACATTCTCCATTATCTTCTCAATGCTACCACGTAGGTTGAATCCGCACAGGTAGTTTCGCAGTCCGTGGTCGGAGAAGTAATATTTGTAGATCAGTTCGAAAAGTTTTTTGCCGTGTATGTCGTATCTGGTAACTGAATTTATGATAAGTGCTTTACATAGATAACTGATATATGTAGAGGTAATAGTTTCGGAAATCTTCTCACCCTGTGACTTCATAAACTTTACAATGCTGTTGGTGGAAATAAGCTTTCCGTCGTTGTCTGCAATAAATCTGGATAGGTTCTCTATGAACGGAACGTTACGGATTTGCTCTCTTGCAATGACATCACGCATCATGATTGTGTTATACACACTCTGAAGATAGTCTCTTACATGGATTTCATCATTTATGTCGTAGAGACGCAGACCTGGGAGACCGCCTACACGCAAATAATCATTAAGAGACTTATCCGAGTCTATCAGCCCATGAAATTCAAGAAATTCACGGTAGCTCAGTCCATATATAGGAATTTCGATATAACGTCCGGCTAACCGTGTACTTAATTCGGAAGAGAAAATATATGCATTACTGCCTGTAGCAATGATCTGGCAACGTTCTTCTGCCTGAAGACTGCGAAGTGCATTTTCATATCCTTCTATATCTTGTACTTCATCAATGAGAAGATAATTGTCTTTGTTCGCTTCAAATTTCGATGAGACATAATTATAAAGATCAGAAGAGGTGGTTATATAGCTGAAATTATTAAGCTCTTTATTGATATATACCACATTGGCATTGGGGCGATTATCTTTAAGCCATTTGTGGACTTGTCGGAGCATGAAGCTCTTGCCGACTCTACGTTGACCGACCAATATAATCATCATCCCTCGGTTTAGGTGAGAGATTATATGGGAAAGATATGTTTTGCGAATGATTATATCCATACTCGTTTTTTGCGAAGTTAACTATTTATACAACGAAAAACAAACATGTTTGTCAATTTCTATATGTATAAATGTAGAAATTTCAATTTACGGTATTTTTTATGATGTATAGATAGTAAATTTTCTTATCCTAATATATTGACGATTTTTTAAGTCAACTTCTGCAAGGGATATTGTAAATGTGAGGATGAGCGGATTCTTTGGAGATAAAAAAGAGGAAAATTGAAATAAAATTAGTAATTTTGCACTGCAATTCACAAAGAGTTGCCTATATATGATACTGAATATCAACTTTATTGCAGGTTCTGTAATAACTGTGAAAAATTGGGGATACCTTGAAAACTGGAAGAGTACCGCTTCCATCTGATGACTTATATGCTGTCAGCATATAAGCGGCTGAATATATGTAAAGGCCGCATGACAAATTCCACAAAAATCATTTAATCACACTATTTTTTACATCATGAACAATCTTCGATTGCTCACAGGACTATTTGCGTCTGTCCTGCTGAGCGGCGGAGTGTGTGCATACTGTCAGTCGGTCATCACGTTGGAAGAGGTGTTTGAATCGGCTGAGGTCAACAGCGCACAGCTCCGTCCATACTTTACAGCCGGCGAAGAGGCACGCAGAGAGATTGACGTAGCAAAGAGCGCACGTATGCCGGACATCAACGCATCGCTGTCGCTGAGTTATATAGGTGACGGATTTACTGTAAAACGTAATTTCTCCGATTATCAGAAAGCACCTATACCTCATTTCGGTAACGGTCTGACTGTTTCGGTCAGTCAGCCTGTTTACACCGGTGGTGCCATAACAGCCGGTATCGAGTTGGCAGAACTCAAATCGACTGCTACAAGATTTGCTACAGATCTGCAACGTGACAATATACGCTTTCAGCTCACCGGATTTTATCTTGATTTATACAAGTGTACAAATCAGCGTAAGGTGGTAGACAGTAATCTTGCTCAGGCCCGTAAAGTATTGGACGAGATGAAGGTCCGTTATGAACAAGGCACTGTATTACGCAATGACATAACCCGCTATGAACTTCTTGTATCAAATCTCGAACTTCAGATTATCAAAATTGATAATACTCTTGATATTCTCAATCGTAACATTGTCCTCACAGCCGGTCTGCCGGAAGAGACGGTTATAATACCTGATACCACTATTCTTGACCGTTCGCTGCCGGTACAGACTGAAAGTATATGGGTAGAAGAAGCCCGTGACAACGCTCCGGCAATTAGTCTGGCCCGTTCGGAAGTGGATATTAACCGTACTGCGCAGAAACTTGCCGAAAGCGAGCGGTTGCCTAAAATCGGGCTTCAGGCTTCATGGAATATTGACGGTCCTATTCTTGTCGAAGTCCCTCCCATCAACCGTAATCTAAGTTATTGGTATGTCGGGGTAGGAGTGAGCTATAACATATCGTCGCTTTATAAGTCGGATAAGACAATAGTCCGCAGCCGTACCGCCACACGTAAAGCTATGGAACAGCTTGATGCTGTACGTGAAAATATAGACCTCGGCATACATGCGGATTATGTGCGCTATCTTGAAGCGTACGAAGAACTGAAGACGCAGCAGAAAAGTGTGGAATTGGCACAGCGCAACTATAATACCGTTTTCACACGCTATATGGAAGACATGGCTCTTATTACTGATATGCTTGATGCCGCCAATGCGCAGCTTGATGCCGAGCAGCGTCTTGTAAATTCCCGTATAGACATAATCTATTATTATTACAAACTCTTATTTACAGCAGGAAAGATATGAACCACCGCAGTAAAAAAATAATATCATATATCGTAACCTTAGCAGTAGTGGTAGCTGCCGCTTTCTGGATAGGCAATAAATTCATACACGGACGTAACGTAGAGTTTACCGACAATGCTCAGATACGTCAGCAGATTGTACCGGTCAACAGCCGTGTACAGGGATATATAAAGGAAATACGTTTCGGAGAGTACACTCAGGTCCGCAAGGGTGATACGCTCGTTATAATAGATGATGCCGATATGCGTCTGCGCGTAGCTCAGGCCGGAGCGGATTACCGTAACGCCATGGCCGGACGAGAAGTGGCCGACAGAAGTGTAGGGGTGGCTTCTGCTAACGTAGCTGTTACCGAGGCTTCGATAGCTGAGGCTAAGGTGCTGATGGATATGGCTGCTACTGACCTTGAGCGCTATAGCAAACTTCTGCAGAAAGATGCTGTCACCCGTCAGCAGTATGATGCGGCAAAGACCGACTATGAGGCGAAAAAAGCCCGTTATGAGATGCTGGCGCGTCAGCGTTCAGCCACAAATTCGGTAGTGGCCGAGAGCCGCCAGCGTATTTCGCAGAATGATGCAGGCATAGAACTGGCTAAAGCACTGCTTGAGACTGCCGAGCTCAATCTGTCATACTGTGTGATAACAGCTCCATGCGACGGCTACACCTCGCGCAAAGAAATACAGGTAGGTCAGCTTGTTCAGCCCGGTCAGACACTGCTTGATGTGATTGACGATACAGACGTGTGGATAACGGCCAATTATAAGGAAACACAGTTGAAACATATACACCCCGGAAGCAAAGTTGAGGTAAAAGTAGATGCTATACCCGATGTTACGTTTACGGGTACGGTAACGGCTATTTCCAAAGCTACCGGTGCTTCACTTTCAGTACTACCGCAGGATAATTCGGCCGGTAACTTTGTGAAGGTGCGTCAGCGCATACCGGTGCGTATAGAACTATCCGGAGATAACGCTCCTTCTGATATGGCACTGCTGCGTGCGGGTATGAACGTGGAATGTGAAGTGAAGTACTGATATGGCTGAACATCATCTGCCTCAGGGGCCTTTTGACATACCCGATGTGCCTGATTTTATACCGTGTAGGTTGAAACCATGGCTTTTTATCTTTTTTGTACTGATAGTACAGTTCTCGGGTGGTGTGTATCTTGCAGCTGCTTCGGATATGGTAGGTACTACGGGACTGATGCAACAGGATATACTTATGGCCGGGTATGCCTCGCTGATAGGACTGGCAATTAACTTTGCTGTTATGTTTCGTGTCAAGTTCCGTTTTTCGACACGTACACAGCTGCTCGTCTGCGGCGCTGTCCTCATAGCGGCTAACTATATCTGTGCCGAGACTGACAGTGTGCCGGTGCTCGTGATTACTTGTTTTATAGCCGGATGGTTCAGAATGCAGGCTACTTTTGCCTGTAACTCTACCATACAGCTATGGCTCACGCCGGTACGCGATATGTCGATATTTTTCTGTTATGTATATATTGTTGTTGACAGTGCTATACAACTGAGTGGTATAGCTACTATCTATACAGCTTTCTACTGGCAGTGGGAATATATGCACTGGATAATGATAGGACTGCTTGCTCTTATGATGCTGCTTGTGGTTGTGCTTGTGCGTCCGGTGAGAGCTCCGATGTATATACCCTTGCTCGGTATAGACTGGTTAGGTGCTTTCCTTTGGGCCGGCTTCATGATGTGCTTTACGTTTATTTGTGTGTACGGCAATTATTTCGATTGGTGGGAATCTGCTGAAATACGTATGGCTGCTGTGTTCGGTTTGCTATGTCTCGGCATAAATCTGTGGCGTGCTACTTTCCTCCATCATCCATATATATCCTTCCGGGCTCTGACCAACCGAAATGTGATACGTGCTACGGCAGTTTATCTGGTATTTTTCACTCTGTTGGCTACCGAGCATGTATTCGAGCACAGTTATGCTGCACAGATACTCGGTTTTGATGAGACTAATCTTATCGACCTTAACTGGTATGTGTTTGCCGGTATAATTGCCGGTTGTGCTTTTACCTATTTTACCTTTGCCCTGCGTAAATGGCGCTACAAGACTATGAGTGCCGTGGCTTTTGCTTTAGCCATAGTCTATTTAGCTTACTTTTATTTCTTTATAGATTATGGAGTTGAGAAGGAGATGCTTTTCATTCCGCTCTTTTTCCGTGGAGCTGCTTCGGTTATTATCTCAATAGTCTATCTGACCTCTATCGTACAGGGCGGTTTGCCGTTTATGCAGTTTCCGCAAGCCTTGACTGTCAACGGCTTTACAGGTGCGGTTATGGGAGCTGTTTTCGGTCCTGCTGTAATCGGTGAATGGCTTTCCCGTACGGTTGCCAAAAACGCTTCTTTGCTCAGTGCTTCTCTCACCGATACTGTGCCCTCACTTCACCATATCCAGCTCGGTCAACTCTTCGGTATGGTGCAGATGCAGGCTCTTGTGGTTTCGATGAAGGAAATCTACGGCTGGCTGCTCATCATCGCTCTTATTTCCCTCACCGTAATTCTTGTCAGCTACAGTCCGGTACGTCCGTGGGCTATATTTCCGAAATGGCGGACCATACGTCGCACATTGCGTCGCTTTGTGCGACGTCCCGACCCGGTAGCCTGAAGTTCAAGGCTACCGGAGAATCATTTTGGAAATGAAATGATGTTTTGTTAATTTTGCCTGGAAATAATGGTTAATGGTAGATAATAATTAAACGACAGGAGTATATGGGAAAGGTGGTTAAGTATGCAATCGGTGAGCAGGATTTCAAGTCTCTGCGTGAAATGAATTTTGTGTATATAGACAAGACTGCGTTTATCGAAAAAATAATCGAAGGGAGTAAGTATTACTTCCTTGCACGCCCGCGCTGCTTTGGAAAGAGCCTGTTTCTGTCCACACTCCGTTATTTCTTTGAGGGAGAGCGACAACTCTTCAAAGGTCTTTACATCGACTCCGCTGACTGGGACTGGGAAACCTATCCTGTGTTAAGGATTGATCTAAATACCAACAGATTCAGCGAACAGGGATTGCTTGAGTCTGTTCTGAATAATCTGTTCAGGGAATGGGAAGAAAAATATGAAGTTAACTATATTGACAAAGACCTGTCCCAGAGATTCCGAAACATCATAAAAGCTGCCCACCGAAAAACAGGAAAACAGGTAGTGATTCTTGTTGACGAGTATGATAAACCACTTGTCGGAAATCTTAACAAGACTGAAAATTTTGATCATTACCGTGACCAGCTTGCTTCACTCTACTCCAATTTTAAGAGTAGCGCGGAACATATCCGTCTGGTTTTTCTAACCGGGGTCAGCCGATTCAGTAAACTGAGTGTATTCTCAGACCTCAATAACCTTGCAGACATAACGTTCTCCAATGAGTTTGCAGACATCTGCGGTATTACCGAGAATGAAATGCTTGATAATTTACAGATTGGTATCAATAAGTTAGCAGAGTATCTGGAAACTACATACGATGGTGCTCTTAGAGTGCTTAAGGAAAATTATGATGGCTACCGGTTTGCCGAGCGAGGTAGCGATATCTACAATCCTTGGTCGTTGCTAAATGCTATGGACGAATCAAGAATAGGTAACTATTGGAACTGGTCGGGGAAGCCGACTTTTGTAATCCAGACTTTGAAAAGACTAAACGTAGATCTTGAGAAAACTCTTGATTGCTATTGCTCGATAGACGATATTATAGGACTTGATCTCCTTGACCCTAACCCTATCGCACTTTTATACCAGACCGGATATATAACGATAAAATACTACAACAAAATACTTGATTTGTATCGGCTCGGGTTGCCGAACCGCGAAGTTAAACAAGGGTTCTTCAATGAGCTGTTACCTTATTACCAGAAATCCAAATCCTTTCAATCGAAGAGTATCGTTAGGGATATTATAAGGTATTTCACTTTCGGACAGCCACAGGAGGTAATGAAGGCTTTACAGACATATTTTGCTGGTATTGATTATTCCCTCAGAATTGAGAATGAGAATAACTTTCATAATGCATTTTTCCTTCTGATAGATCTTATTGGTCTGAATACCAAAGCAGAATCACATACCTCTGACGGTCGTATTGACATTGAGGTCATGACAGATGATTTTATCTATATTATCGAGTTAAAATATGACCATTCAGCTCAGGAAGCCCTGAAGCAAATTGAAGATAAACGGTATGCCAGAAAGTATCAATCCGATTCTCACAAAATTTTCCTAATCGGAGCAACCTTCTCATCAAAGACCCGCTGCATCGAAGACTGGATTATTAAAGAACTTCAATAATGTCTCCTCACGGATATTAAAGTTTGAAAATAAAGTTCTATCTTCAGCATAAATTAAGAAAAAAGGGGGAGCGGGGAAGAACCGGCAAAAGCAAAAATTATATCGAAAACGAAACCCCGAGGCATCAGACGAAATCAAAAACTGCCTCCGAACAGTCAAGTCATCAACGGCATGGACAGGAGTTGATGCTTCGGTCGGGTAAAAGTCCGCAAAGCGGACCGATATAATCAGAAAAATTACCATAGTTAAATGGCTTATTGCAAATGTAGCGGCCCTTCCCCGGTTGCTCCTGAGTATATGAGGCGACAATACACCCCATATCCTCACGTCATCGGCTTCCTAATCGGAAAGCTTCCGACACACCTGTAAATCAATTAGTATCTTTACCGAGGCTGTTTACTTTACGGTAGATAGACTGTAGGGATTCGGGTATAATGATACGCATGGCACCGAGTTCGGCCATACGTTTCTGGGTATATTCGGCATGACGCGCTTCGAGTAGCTTGTGTTGTGCGGCCCAGTCCTTCATAGCGCGTGTGTATTCGCTTTTCACAGTTGTAGCCGACTGTTCAACAGCCTGCATACATTCATGTTTGAGAGTATTAAGACGTGCCTGAGCGTCACGATATTGCTTTTGCAGACGGAAGTAAACATCTTCAACTGCCTGAGCATCAACCGACGGAGTATATGTATAGATAAGAGTGTCGCGTCCGTCGCCGACAACCTGGTTAGGTTTCTTCAGACGTTGCTGCAATTGTTCGCGGGCATCAGCCAACGCACCGCCGGGATGTATAGCCTTACCGAGAGTTGCAGCTAATGTCTCAAGTTCGTAATAATGGCAGCGTTCAGCTATAGGACGTGAAGCCCAATAATCATCCTCTGTCAGACTTTCACCAAGACGCGGCTGCTCTGGTATCTTCTCCCCCTCCTGTTCACACCATTTACTGAGACTCATGTCTTTCACCTCATTAAGCAGACGTTCACGGGCCTTTATAGCCTCGCGCAGCCATGCTATAAGAGATTTAGCCTCCGCTATATTGTGCAGACGGTCAGGCACACTTTCAACCTCTTCGGCTACAGCACCAGTATCGAGGGAATTGGCACTGCCGCCTCCTATCAGAGCTACGCTTGTAGAATAAAATTGTAACTCACCCAAGCCGCTTTCGATGTTGCGTATCATCTCTTTGGCAAGATTTGCTACATGGTTGGCTGAAGTCGAGGTAAGACCTGCTCCCTCCGATGTAAAAAATATCATATCTTTCTTCATAGCTGCTGTCAGTTTTAAATTATGCTGCAAAATTATAACACATATACGCAGTTATTCTGCGCACTCAGAAGTTATTTTGATTTAATCATATCAGCAATGATGCGCGTGAGGCTGATAATTGTGTCATCTATACTTCTGTCAGGGAAGAATAAGGTCGGCATCGCTTATAGAACCGAACCATTCATGAAGCCGATTTTTGGCTTTTTCAAAGGTTTCGGGTGAAAGATTATGCCATATATGTTTTAGCACGTATGTAATTGCAGCTGCATCATCAGCGAACCCGAGAGGAATACTATCCGGTAACAGGTCTAACGGAATTATAAAATAGCCGAGGGCAGCAGCCACCATCATACGCTCTTTGAACGGCAGTTGTCGGTCAAAGGTAGCATAATAGAGAATCAGTACTGCATAAATAATTTTGATACCGGCCTTTGTTGCGAATTTCTTTATTTTTTCAAAAAGAGCCGACGGATTATAGGCGGCTACATAACTGCTCAGATTATTGGTAAAGGAAGATATGTTAATATTATTCCAACGATATAATTTCTTCATAATTCTATAGATTTGAAACATAGCTTTGACCGGGGTCTTGTCTACAAAATTAAAACAAAATTATCGCAGAAACAAATTTACGTCACTCTATCAGTACTTTTTCCACATTATACGCATGGAGTTCAGCACAGCAAGGAGAGCTACGCCTACATCTGCAAAAACAGCGGCCCAAAGTGAAGCATAACCTAAGGCGCCTAAAGCAAGAATAATGACTTTGATAGCTATAGCACCGACAATATTCTGAGTCACTATCGTGTGAGTAGTACGGCCTATCCTGATGGCAGTTACCAAGCGTGACGGTTGATCATTCTGTATTACTACGTCTGCACTCTCGATAGCCGCGTCCGAACCAAGTCCGCCCATTGCAACACCTACATTACTCAGTGCCAGCACAGGGGCATCGTTCATACCGTCACCTACAAAGGCTATACATCTGTCAGGCATCGAGGCTACATGTTCCACATACTCGGCCTTATCCTGCGGTAGCAGTTCACCATGAGCCTCATTTATACTGAGCTGACGTGCGTATTCACTGACAATCTCTTTCTTATCGCCTGAAAGCATGACAATTTTATCCACACCAAGTTCATGCAGAGCTTTTACAGTTTCGGCGGCGTCAGGTTTTACGGTATCTGCCAGTGTCACATAACCGGCAAACTCCCCTTCTACACCACAGACGATTATAGTCCCGCTGAGATGATTTAGCTTAGCCGGATAAGTTATTCCCTCTGATTTCATCATTTTCAGATTGCCGGCAATAACTCTCTTGCCTGCGACTTCAGCTATAGTACCGTAACCGGCCTTCTCGTTCATTGTAGAAGTCGGAGGTACCGCAATACCTTGTGAGGTCACATAATCGAGCAAAGCCTTAGCTAAAGGATGCGAGCTACCGGTCTCAGCCGCAGCTAACAGAGCCAACATTTCACGGTTTTCCATAGCGGCACTTTCTACCTTCACCACACTGAACCGTCCTGTCGTTAGAGTACCGGTTTTGTCAAAAGCCACTGTATTGATACCGGTTACAGCCTCAAGATAATTGCCTCCTTTAAATAGTATACCTGCACGTGAAGCAGCTCCTATACCGGCAAAGTAACCTAACGGTACGCTGATAACAAGAGCGCACGGACATGATATGACAAGAAATACAAGCGCACGGTACAACCATTCTGAAAAGACATAGTGAAACGAGTTATCCAGCAAGCCAACAAGTGCAGGCACAGCTACCAGTAATATAGCCAATACTATTACAATAGGTGTATAGACCCTGGCAAATTTGCGTATAAACAGTTCGGCATGAGCTTTACGTGACGATGCATTACGTACTAATTTAAGAATACGTGCCAGTGCACTTTGGCTATATTCACGGTTTACTTTTATACGTACTGTACTCTGTGACGCTATCATACCGGCAAGGATTTCATTTCCTGCGGTTATCTCACGCGGCATACTTTCACCTGTCAGTGCTGAAGTATCGAAAAGGCCCTCAGTGCTTTCCAACACACCATCAAGAGGTACACGCTCGCCCGGATGTACTTCTATGATTTCACCGATTTTTACTGTTTTCGGCTCTATGGTTACTTTCCGACCGTCACGTATCACAACAGCCTTTTCACCGCGTATATCAAGCAGTTTCGAGATATTACGTGTGGCACGGTCAACCGCGCCGTGTTGCAGCGTTTCACCTACTGAATAGAAAAGCATTACACCTACCGCTTCAGGGAGTTCCCATATACAGAAAGCACCGATACAGGCTATTGTCATCAGGGTAAATTCGTTGAAGTAGTCGTGTGCCGCAATTCCTTCAAACGCTTCCTTTATAACCGGCAGTCCGACCGGCAGAAAAGCTACTATATACCAGCCTAACTCAATCCATCTGTTTGTGGCAAAAGGCACCACACCGAAGTGACTCATAAGTAGACCGGCTACTAACATTACCAACGATACAGCCGGTGCAATAAAAGCTCTGGCACCATGAGCATGGTGATGCTCGTGTTCATGATCATGAGTGTGATTGTGCTGTTCCTCATGATTATGTTCGTGATTATGATTTATTGCATTCATCTGGTTTTATTTTTCTTTTTACAAAATTACATCCTAATGAATGCAACCCGGTGTCAAATATAGAGTATATATAATGGCTTTATTTGGCCGGAGGTGAATCCAGAGTAGCAAGATAACGGTCGAGTGACAGGTCAGTAGGAATAGAGAGTTTCTTTTTAAGGCGATATTTCATACTTTCCACTGTGCGTGGCGAACGGTGGCATAGGGTAGCTATTTCGGGAGTTTTCATACCGGCACGTACAAAAGCACACATACGGCGTTCTCCCGAAGTAAGGTCAGGATGAAGACGAGCAAGTTTCTCGTAGAAATCGGGTTGCATCTGACCGAAATATATCTCAAAGGCACTCCAGTCAGAGCCGTCGCGTGACAGCTCACGTAGCTCGGTTCTTATATCAGCCACAATCTTATTCGAATCATGCTGTTGCATATAAGGATCGGCAGTAAGAGTATCAAGACGTGTCAGAAGATGTGTATTTTTCAGTTCCAGTTTGGCTAAATCACGGTTCTTGCGGTCAAGTTCCTCCTGCATCGCTGATATACGTGTCAGATAATCACGGTGACAGCCTGCGAGATCAGTCCGTTCTGCCTCCATACGGATTGTAAGACTATGATTACGTTTTATTAACCGCCATATACAAAATCCGAATGCAATGATTATCAAAAGTGAAATAATAACAGCTATCCAAAGCCAGCGATTAGTAATACGCTCTTTAGTATAGTTCTCTGCTATGCGGTCAGCTTCAAATTTACTGTACACTTGTGAGTACATTCTACGGCTTTCCTGTGCCATAAGTGTCATCATTATATTTAAAGCCGAGTCTGCACTTTCTATTGAATGTTCCAAATCACCCTTGGCCGCCAAAGCTTTAAAGCGCATTAACTGTCTGATACCAAGAACATGTGTGGCATCAACCGTACGAATCTGAGGTAGATTAATGTCCATTATTGCTAATGCTTCGTCATTACGGCCATGTTCCATAAGAAAATCCGCATAATTGTTAAGGGCTACACACTTATTATAATGTACGCTTTTAGAATCAAGAATCCGCTTATAATAACTTTCCGCCATATCCTCAGCTCCCTCCTTATCATAAACTATAGCAAGGTTGGTCTCCAGACAATAAGGAGCTACTCCATGTACACCGAGTGAATCACTTTTCTGAAGATAATTATAAGCATTTTTATAATCCTCCATTAGTAGGCTAAGTCCCGAACGACCGAGAAAAATTCTGTATTCACATTCCCTGCGTAACAAATCAGAGGTTATTTTAGTCGTTGCTTCCTGAGCCATATCCAGAAATTTTTTACTTTCCTCAGGTGCTCCGATACGTGCGCTTACATTACTTAACAACAAGTAAGCACGCATATCGAGCTGAGACAGCGAGTCCGGTTTGTGTTCACCGAGAACTGCGAAAGCCGATTTTATAGCTGAAGCGTATTCTCCACTGTAGTAACTGCATATACCGGCATCAAGTTCCATCTGCATGATTTCCGGTTCTGTAAAACTTTCGATGTGTTCTTTCAGGCGTTTCAGAGCTGCAGAAGCAGTATGGTAACGCCCTATGGCCATACCTAACTCTATCTGTCGTTTCAGTAACATTGTTTCCTGTGTATCCGAAAGTTCCGCACTATGACGACTGAATAAAGAATCGAGTATGGCAAGAGCATGTTCAGGCGTTACATCATGGCGCATAGCCTCATAAGTCATAAATTCAACCCTTGATTTTGATGCATAAGTATCAGTAACAGCCAGAACGACTATCAGAATAATGCTCGAAAGTTTAAATATTGTTTGATTCAGTCTCATTATGTCACTTCAAAAGCTGTTAAAACAAGGGAAAATCCTAAGGCAAATTTAGTGTTTAGAGGTCAAATCTACAAATTAAAACTACTATTTTAATACTTCACACACTGCATAAGCCTTTGGTAATACACTATTATAATTGTATTAAACAAACAGTTAATTATGATGCAGTATAAATGAAGTGTACTGCACGTGAGTTTGAGGCGAAAAGGAATTTCAAAAAGTTTGAATTCTTATGGGGTGCCCTATATCTTTGCAAACGTAAACAACAAAACACAATCGCATGAAGAAACTTAACTTAATTATTGGCCTCTCGGCTGCAGTGCTTACAGCCGGGACTGTCGGAGCTACTTATTCGACCGTCTCAGACAGGAACAAGGTCACGGATAAGAAACCGAAACGTACTGAATTTGCAGTTCAGCGGGTTGCGACTCCGCAGCACAAAGTAAAACGTGCGGAGGCTAAAGGTAGTGAATATCTGATGCTGGCCAAGAGTATGTTTAACGACGAGGGTGCTAATATATACCCTTCAGGTGGACAGACAATCTCCTATCCTGTATATCTTGATTTTGATGACGCTGCCGGAAAAGTAACGATAAGCCATTTATTCAGAAATTTTCTTGAAGAGGAGGAGTTGCCCGCTGTCATGGATTGGGATGCCTCCGCAGGACGTATCTCGGTACCGACACCGCCGGAATTCTACTCACCTGACGAGTGTGTGCGTCTCGGTGAAGAAGATGATATGATAATTTCGCTTCAGGCCGGCTATCCTTTCGGTATCGGATATTGGGAAGCACTGCCTGAAATGATAATGAATGTAAGCAGTGACAATAATGTGATAGTTCCTGAATCGGGCTTCGCTATGATAGGTAATATCTATGATGACCTATTTGAATGTTACTATAACTATGCTTACTATGAAGCAATATTCGATGCTCGTCTTTATCGTCGTGTCGAGGGTGTAGCTATCTATGCCGACCGTGAAAGCATAGATTTCGGTGAAACATTTGTCAATACCTCTGCTACCCGTATGTTCAGAGTTGTAAATGCCGGTAGCGAAGAAGCTGATTTTGTTGTGTCGAGTACACAGCCGGCTTTCCGCCCCAATGTGACAAGCGGCTTCATAGCGCCCGGTGAATATGTAGATATTGAGGTGACTTTCTCACCTGAAACCACAGGCGAGATAAACGGTAATCTCATTGTCGATACTGAGGAGTCTTCAGCCTCAATTACCCTCAGTGGTATTTCACGTGAGAGTCTTGACTACTCAGCTATTGTAAGTGCGGGATATGAATATATGCATTTTGCTACAGGCAATGAATATCCTTTCGTCATTGATACCGAACTGACAGGTTATCCGGTAGCAGTATCAACAAATGCCGGAGAAGGACGTACATCATCATGGCTCGAAGTGACCATTGATGTGCCTGAAGGTCATAAAGGCATGCTGGACTGGAAAGGATTTTTCAATCCCCGCTGGTCAGTATATGACTCTTTTATTGTCACCGACAACGGACAGACCGTATATGAAACACCTTCAGATGACCAGTATGTTATGGAAATGGGGTCTGTAATATCCATGCTACCAGGCAACCATATCATACGCTTCTCCTATGACAAGGGTAGTATGGTGACACCTATAGATGTGGAATTGGGTGAGGATTATGCCTATATTTCAGATTTGAACCTTACTATGCCGGAATATCTCGAACATGCAGCTGTTCTCAGTAGTGACGTTTATGACTTCGGTAAGATATATCTACCTGAAGGAGAGCAAGGCATGGTCACTCGTGACAATGTACTAACCCTGCGTAATACAGGATATGGTCTGCTGACTATCACCGATATAGTAAGCGATGATAATTTTCAGGGCATAGTATCGGCTACGAAAGTACAGCCTGAACAGGATGCTATGATTTCGCTTGGAGTGTATTGCAGTCAATACGGACCTGTCAACGGAAAAGTTACAATTATGACTGATGCCGGTGACTTCACTATAGAATGTACTGCTACAGTAGAACCTATGCCTGATTATACGAAGATTGTAAAACAGGGAGACTTTACTTTTGAAATCGGCGGTTATCCCTTTGTGGTGATTGATAACCGTGCTGTCAACGATCCTGAGCTTCCAAATGATGGTAACGAAAGAATCTCGGAATTCACGGCTCACTTTAACATACCTACCGGTAAGGTCGGTCTGCTGACATGGACAGGTAATGCCGACTGTGGAGACGGTGATATGGGTATGATTATGGTTGATGCCGATGCATACGGTATGGTGAGATATGAAGGTACATGTGATGCCGGCAACTATACATTGCGCCCTTATCAGTGTTGGCTTGAAGAGGGAGCTCATCTGATTTCATTCGGTTATCTTCAGTCCGGTTCTTCACAGTGGACTGGTGAAAACACATTCTCAATCGGTGACCTCAGTCTTGAAATTTTCGACGAAATGCCCGAACTTATCTTCTGGGAAGAAACTCCTGTAGAATTTAAGCCTCTTTACCCCGGCAAATCAGATATACGGGATATGCGTGTCTATAATTTCAGTGAGGAAACAATGGCTCTTCTCGACGTACAGGTACCCGAACAATTCTCCGTAAGATTTAATACCGAAGTGAATTCACAGGTACCTCCTTTCGTAGCATGTGGCTTTACTGTTTTGTTTACACCCACAGAGATTGGCGAACATAGCGGTAATGTGATTGTTACCACTTCTCTTGGCAGCATCGAAATTCCTGTAAAGGGTAACTGTCTTGATCCTTCCGATATAATCTATGAGGAAGATTTTGAAAACGGTCTGGCAGGATGGAGTATAATTGATGCCAATAATGATGACAAGACATGGACTGAAGGTGGTGAAGGATTTGCCTATACCGGAGAGAATTGTCTGATGTTCAATACGTTCTTTACACGTATTGATAGTGAGGATTATTTGGTGTCTCCTGAATTTACAATACCGTCTGAAGGTGCCACAATATCTTATTATCGCACTTACACTACCGCCGATTGCTCTCACACTTATGATGTCAGAGTAGGTACGGGAGATGATCCTGCCACATTCACTGTTGTCTACGAGGACAAGGGCCTCAGTTATAACGGTACATACGACCACATTGAGATTCCTCTTACCGGTTTTGAAGGACAGACTGTAAAAATGTGCTTCTCTAACTTCACTCCCTCTGATGATGCCAATGTGCTTATTATTGATGATGTGGTTGTGACAAAGGGAACACTTACCGGCCTAACCGGTATAACCGCCTGTGAGATAACTGAACGTACCTTCTTCACCATAGATGGTATGCGTGTGGATAATCCGTCAGACGGTATCTATATCATACGCGACGTCATGAAAGACGGTTCGGTAGTTGTACGCAAGGTTCTGTTCAGATAATTTATTGATTGTGTCTTATAACATACAAAGTATGTACAGACGTTTTATATTGACTTCTTTTGTAGCTGCCGTCGCAATGACGGCAGCTACAGGCCGAGTCGGTGCCGAGACAGAAACACCGCGCATGGCCATCGGCTATACAGGCGAAGAGCTGCCGAAATCAAGTACTATAGGTATTGAGGCAGCCGGAACGATTAAAGCTGCGATGCAGGTTGACCCTTCGGAATTAGGTGACCTGACTAACCTTAAAATATTAGGTTTCAATGTAGGTCTTGCTTCTCGTATCAATATCTCTTCAATGACGGTATGGGCCGCTGAGTCACTTGACAGTGAACCTTTAGTATCAACAACTCTTGGAGACCGACCGGAAAAAGGCTGGAATGAAATAGCACTTTCTGATTATGTTGAGATTCCGTGTGCCCCGCTTTATATAGGATATACTATCGAGACTTCAGGTGCCTCTTATCCCGTAGCGGCTGCCGGTATAGCCTCACCTGACGGTCTGTGGCTTGACAATGGCAACGGTTGGGAAAACCTTTCGGATACCGCCGACGGTATGTTAGGTATGTCGGTGATGATAACCGCCGATAATCTTCCGCTCTATAATCTGACGCTGGTCAAAGCCGATATTCCGTCAGTGATGCACTCAAGCATACCCACCGAGATACCTGTCGAGATACGTAACAGCGGTGCAATGACCGTTACAGGTTTTTCAATAACCTGTGACGAAGGTGACGGCCATAGCCAGACGTTTGATATTTCAGCGGTCATAAAGCCTAACGAACGGCTTAAAACAGTACTTGAAGTGTTACCTCTGTCTGACGAATCGGAAACACCGTTCGAGTTTACCGTGTCCATAACTTCCATTGACGAAGGTGAGGATACAAATCCGGCTGACAACGCTGTTTCGGCCATGACACGTGTATCCCGCTTTACATTTACCAAGCGTCTGCTTGTCGAGGAGTTTACTACTATGGCATGTGTCAACTGTCCCAGGGCTGCCAAGCTTCTGCATCAGGCTTTGGAAAAAGAGGAATACCGTGATCGTGTGTTCGGTGTCTGTCATCACTCAGGATTCTATACCGATTTCCTTACCCAGCCATGCGATGAGGAGATGCTGGTATTATACGGAGACCCTAATAGTACCTACGCGCCGGCTATGTGTTTTGACCGTCTTCAGCTTGAAGA
>CAMWKC010000012.1 GCA_947174735.1 uncultured Porphyromonadaceae bacterium | reverse complement strand
TAACCCTAACGCTAACCCTAACCCTAACCCTAACCCTAACCCTAACCCTAGAAAATCATACACATTCCAAACAACGTGATTATAGGAATATGTATATCTAGTTCTTAGACTAAGAAATATAATATAATTTATAAGTAGTTTATAATCAATATTATATATATTATTTTTAGCTTGGGGATATTTTTTATGGTATAATATTTTGTAGTGTCAGAAAAAGTATGTAACTTTGCACTCGCAAACGGGAAGAAAGCCCGTAAGCGAATATACATAGACTCACTTGGTGCGGTAGTTCAGCTGGTTAGAATGCCGGCCTGTCACGCCGGAGGTCGCGGGTTCAAGTCCCGTCCGCACCGCCGAGGAGAGAGGAAGAGTAGCAGTGTAAACTTCGGTTTCCTGCTGCTCTTTTTCGTTAGTCAGTATATATATTGTATACTTGTATACGGTTCTAAGGTTTTTTATTATTTAAAATTAATATACAATTGTGATTGTAATCATCAATGGGCCAAATCTCAACCTTTTAGGTCGGCGTGAACCGGAAGTCTACGGTCAGCATAGTTTTGAGGACTATCTATGTGGATTACGTCGGCTTATTGAAAACGTAGAAATCGGGTATTTTCAGAGTAATCATGAAGGTGAGCTTGTAGATGCAATTCAGAAATTCGGTTTTGATAAGGCTGTAACCGGTATTGTATTTAATCCGGGTGCTTACTCTCATTATAGTATAGCCCTAAGAGATGCTGTGGCAGCTATACCTGTACCTGTAGTTGAAGTTCATATCAGCAATATAGCTGCACGTGAGGAGTTCCGTCATCATTCCGTTATGTCAGCCGTCTGTTGCGGTACTATTACAGGACTTGGACTTGACGGATACCGATTGGCTATTGCCCATTTGCTTGCTCCCGAGTTATGAGCGTACATGATTTAATAACGGCATATATAGAAGCCCATACCTCACCGCAACCAAAGCTACTGGCTGAGCTTGACCGTGCTACTAACACACGTCTTGTCAACGGACGTATGTGTTCAGGTCATCTGCAGGGACGACTGCTGAAAATGCTGGTGCAGATGGTACGGCCTCGGCGAGTGCTCGAACTCGGAACATTTTCGGGTTATTCAGCTCTTTGTATAGCTGAAGGTCTTGAAGAGGGGGCTACACTTGATACTGTGGAAATTGATGATGAACTCGAAGATTTTATACGTTTCTGGCTTGGTCGTTCGGAACATGGTCATAAGATACGTCTGCATATCGGTGATGCCTTGCATGTAGTCGGAACGTTTGAAGATAATTGGTTTGATATGGCCTTTATAGATGCTGATAAACGTACTTATCCGCAGACCTATGAAGCGGTATTGCCGAAAATTATTCCGGGTGGCTACATATTAGCTGACAATACTTTATGGGACGGTCATGTAGTAGAAATTGGTACACATGCAGCTCAGACACAAGCTATTCTTGATTTTAATGCTCTGGTTAGTGCTGACGAAAGAGTCGAACAGGTAATGATTCCTCTACGTGACGGTCTGACTATAATACGTAAGCTTCCGCAGGTTGAACAGTAAGTGACTCTGACGGGTTATAATGTTGATGGTCCCAATCAACCGTCATTTAAAAACAGCAACTATTATAAAAATTTTAAGAAACATTATGGAAGGAAAACGTCAAGCTAAGATAGCGCGTATGCTCCAGAAAGAGCTGAGCGAGATATTCCGTCGTCAGACAGCTGCTATGGGTAATGTTATTGTATCGGTCAGTGCTGTACGTGTGTCTCCCGATCTCAGTATTGCCAAGGCTTATCTAAGTATTTTCCCGCCTGAGAAATCACAACAGATTCTCAATAATATCAAGCAGCAGAGTAAGACAGTACGTTACGAATTGGCTCAAGTTGTGCGTCAGACGTTGCGTAAATGTCCTGATTTGGCTTTCTATCTCGATGATTCACTCGATTATATAGATAATATTGACCGTTTGTTGGGTAGTTCTCCGATTACCCCGGCACAGGAAGAATCCTCGGCCGATTAAATGAAATGAATCATTTTTTAGGGGCCCGGATAGCCTGGCGTTATCTAAGGGCTAAGAAATCGCATAGTGCCGTCAGCGCTATTGCTGCGGTTTCGGTGGTGGGCGTGGCTTTTGCCACGGCCGCCATTGTGTGTGTCCTTTCGGTTTTTAACGGTTTCCGTAATGTACTGGCTGAGGGGTATAGTAATCTGATGCCTGACATTATTATTGCTCCGGCACAGGGAAAAGTCATAAATTGTCCTGACTCACTGCTTGATGTGTTTGCCAATGATGCTGATATTATGCTGGCTACCCCTACACTGACTGATAATGCTCTGGTGATATATGCTAACCGTGAGATGCCTGTAACACTCAAGGGTGTGGTGGCTGCTGATTATGCCTGTCTAACAGCTATAGATAGCATACTGTATCCCGGAGGACGTTTTATAGAGTCTTCTGTAACACCCGGTAATGATACTGTGTCGGTAACAGATGATAGCGAGGAAGATGATGGCGAGGATTTTTATGATCCTGACGCCGTAGTGACTAATACTATGGCTGAAGGAGTGGTGGCGGTAGGGGTTGCTTCACAGATAGCGCTTAATGGCATAGGGGAAAATCTGCTACTGTTTGCTCCACGGCGTCACGGTCGTGTGAATATGGCTAATCCTGTAGAATCATTTGTAGCCGATTCTCTCGTTGTCACAGCTGTATTCCAGGCTAACCAGAGTGATTATGATGATAATGTGATTATATGTGATCTGAGCGTTGCACAAAATCTGTTTCAATATGATACCGAGGTTTCTGCCATAGAGATAAAGTTGCGTCCCGGTCGTGATCCTGCGTCTGTGGCACAACGTCTTTCCGGACAATTAGGGTCTGATTTCCGGCTTACCGACCGTATGCGGCAGCAGGATATAAATTTCCGTATGGTTGCCATAGAGAAATGGGTGTCTTTTCTTTTGTTGATTTTTATATTACTTATAGCGTCGTTTAATCTGATAAGCACCATGTCAATGCTGGTATTGGAAAAACAGTCAGCCATGCCTGCCATGCGTGCTATGGGTATGTCACGCCGTATGGTAGGACGTGTATTCTGGTGGGAAAGTTTGTATGTTACTTTTACAGGCGGTATAACAGGTATAGCAGGGGGTGTGATATTATGTCTGTTACAACAGCATTTCGGCCTGATACGTCTGGCCGGTGATCCAGATACTCTGATAATTAATGCCTATCCGGTAGCCGTTGAAGCCGGTGATTTGCTTCTTGCCTTTCTGTCTTTGTTTCTTATTGGACTTCTGACGGCTTTTATAGCTGCCGGTTTTGCCCGTTCGCGTTGTGATAGTGTCAGTTGAAACACTTAATTGATTCGTGGTATGTCGGTAAGCACCTTTAAGGTCATTAGAATAAAAAAGTATATACATATTGTCATTTTTTTGCATTGAGATGTTGTGTAATCCAACTATTCACTATAAATTTGCACAACCGTATAAATCTGCAACCTAAAACACAATGGATAGAATTGACAATCTTGACAGGAAGATTCTGAACATCATCATGCGCAATGCACGTATTGCATCTAAGGACGTAGCTATAGAGTGTGGTGTGTCGCGTGCGGCTATACACCAACGCATTCAGCGTCTTATCGATATGAAGGTGATTACCGGTTCGGGTTACAATGTTAATCCTAAAAGTCTCGGTTATAACACCTGTACATACGTAGGAGTGCGTCTTGAGAAGGGCTCTATGTACCGTGAAGTAGTCGGTGAGCTTGAGAAGATACCTGAAGTAGTAGAATGCCATTTCACTACAGGTCCTTACTCTATGCTTATCAAAGTATATGCTCAGGATAATCAGCACCTCATGGAGTTGCTCAACGATCGTATACAGCATATACCCGGTGTGACAGAGACCGAAACCCTTATCTCACTTGAGCAGAGTATGAATCGCCAGATATTTGTCAAGCCCAAACCCGGCTCGAAATAACACTTATATCACACCAGACATGATGCATGATGTACGGCCGGCGGAAACTATCCGTGGCAGTACGTTGTGCATCATGCGTTTAATGATAGACATTATGAAGCGAACCACCATTTATTCCCTACTGGCCGCGCTGCTGCTGGCAGTGTTGGCCATTTTATTTTTCTTTCCTGATGATATGGAAGGCAATGTACTGCAACAGCATGATATGGTGCAGGGTATCGCCAACGGGCAGGAAGGAAAAGCTTTTACTGAGGCAACCGGTGAGACCACACGCTGGACTAATTCTCTCTTTTCGGGAATGCCTAACTTTCAGATAGCACCTTCATACGTAGCAGAAGATCTGTTAGGTTGGGTAGCCTCTCTTTACCGCTTGTGCCTTCCTTCACCGGCTAACCTACTCTTCGCCATGATGTTCGGCTTCTTCATCATGTGCCTGTGTATGGATATGAAATGGTATACTGCCCTGTTTGCTTCAGTGGCGTGGGGTTTCTCTACCTATTTCATTATCATAATCGGTGCCGGGCATATATGGAAGTTTGTCACACTGTCCTATATACCCCCGACTATTGGTGGTATAGTCCTGTGTTATCGTGGTAAATATCTCGGTGGTACGGCACTTGCGGCGCTCTTCGGAGCTTTGCAGCTTATGGGCAATCACCCTCAGATGAGCTATTATTTCCTGTTTGTTATTTTGGCTATGGTATTGGCATGGCTCTATATCTCGATACGCTCAGGCCGTCTTGCACAGTGGGGAATAGCGACAGGCTGCTGTATTGTAGCGGGCTTACTTGCAGTGGCCGTTAATTCTGCGAGTCTTTACAATACATACGAATATGCCAAACAGACAGTGCGCGGACGTGCTACTGAACTGACTACCGATGCGCCCGGCGGAGATACAGGCGGTATGGACCGGGCTGCAATTACGGCATGGAGTTATGGTATTGACGAGACGTTTACTCTCCTTATTCCAAATGTCAAGGGCGGTGCTACCATAAAACCTGAAGGAGGTAATAACCGCCTCCTGTCACTTGCCGATACTGAAAAAGCTGATGAGCTCAACATTTCTATGCAGGAACGTCAACTGTTAGGTCAGTTACCTCAGTACTTCGGTGATCAGCCTATGACCAACGGTCCTGTATATGTCGGTGCTTTCGTACTTGTCTTGGCTGTATTAGCTATGTTTATCTGTCATGGCCCAATATTCACGCCTATGAAATGGGCTTTATTTGCTGTGAGCATATTAGCTATACTTCTTGCCTGGGGACATAATTTCTCTGCATTTACCGACTTTTTTATCGATAGTTTTCCAGGGTATAATCGCTTCAGGGCAGTCGCCAGCATATTGGTGATAGTTGAATTTACCCTTCCTCTTCTTGCTGCGATGGCTTTAATACAGCTTATCAGTGATCCAAAGGGGATAGTTGGTTATACTGCTACTTTCTATACTATAGCCGGCACAGCAGCAGGTCTGTGTCTTATAGCCTGGTTGGCTCCGGAAATGTTTGGTGATACTTTCAGTGCTGCAGAGAGGGAACAATTCGGTCAGATGGGTATACTGTCGGACCCTGCTTATACCAATGTATGGCGTGCTGTTCGCGAGACACGTCTGTCTCTGGTGAAAACCGATGCAATCCGTTCGTTCTTCTATATACTTATGGGTTCGTTGCTGGTGATGCTTTATATAAAAGGTGCTTTACGCAACAAAGCTTTGTTTGTGTGCGCTCTGACTGGTGTAGTACTCATAGACCTGTTTACGGTTAATAAGCGTTATGTTAATTCTGACAGTTTTGTAGAACCGGCTTCGACTGAAACTGTAATGGCTATGACCGATGCTGACCGTGCCATACTTCAGGATACATCGATGAACTACCGTGTGATGGATATGGGTGGTTTCGGCGATGCCCGTTCGTCTTATTTCCATAAGACTATCGGAGGTTATCATGCTGCCAAGCTAACACGTTATAATGACCTTATTAACCATCAGATTGTGAAAGGTAATCCTGCTGTACTCAATATGCTTAATGCAAAATATATAATGAGTGGTAATGAGTATCAGGTAAATCCTGATGCTTTGGGTAATGCCTGGCTGGTGGAACATATCAGTTACGTAGATACTCCGGATGCTGAGATGGCAGTCCTTGACACTCTTGATACTGGGCGTGGTGCTGTAGCCGGACGTGAATGGCAAAGTGTGTTAGGTGAAGCCCGGACTGTACAGCCGGGTGATACTATATATGAGACTACTTATGCTCCTAACCGTCTTACATATAAAGCTCGTACTGCTAACGGTGGATTAGCTGTGTTCAGTGAAATATTTTTTCCGTGGGGGTGGACTGCCACAGTTGATGGCGTTGAGACCTCTATAGGTCGTGTTAACTATGTATTGCGTGCCTTACAGTTACCTGCGGGTGAGCATACAATTGAGTTCCGTTTTGACCCTCGCAGCCTTAAAGTGGCTAATACAATATCAGGTATAGCTGTATTTATTATTTATGCTATCTGTATTTTGGCATTAATTGGTGTCGGAATGTGGTGGCGTGGGCGCCGTGGCAATACAGATAATCATGCAGCTGCAGCTTTTAAGATTGATAAAGACAATAAATAACCTATGAGTAGGTTTATCAAACGACTTAACCGATGGCGTCACAGCCGAGGGTTCGGAGTACACTCACCATACGCTTATCAGCTTGTATGCGAGATAGTACGTCCGGACCCACGATATGGTTATTATGGGTATCATGATATAGAACGAGCCGTTATGGAAGCTCATGTGAGTTCTTCCACAGAGACACGTTTTATCAGGCGGGCTTGTTTGTTGTTGAGGTGTGTGGCTAATTTGCGTCCGGCTTCTGTATGGCTGCCTCCTTCTTCGGCTTCATGTATGACTGTCGCAGTAGCTAAAGGTGGTTCTTGTCGACTGACAGCACAGGTCAAAGACTGTGAGCTTATGGTGTTGTCTGAACCTAAAGCAGAGGATATAGACTCGATGAAACGTCATATTACCACTCATGGACATTCGCTGCTTGTGTTCGGGGCCGGAGTAGGACTTGCTACGGAGTTGAGTAAAGTTATGACTGACGGTCTTATACTTTATGGTCTTTCGACGCTTTTGGCTGTGAGTCGTCCGAATATGCCGCTTGTGTTACACGCAGTCAATTTCTCATAAATAGTTTTAATACGAATTGGCTATGATAAGAGAATTACAGCGCAAAGAACTGCTTTTGCGTGATTTCTGTGCCTATCTGACGCTGGAGCGCGGTATGTCGGAAAATACTGTGGCCGGTTATCGGGTTGATGTACGGCATCTTTTTGAGTTTATAGAGCAGAAAGGATTGGCCGTAACCGGTGTGCGTGAGGAGCATTTGCACGAACTTTTGTGTTCGTTGCGTGATATTGGTGTAGGTGCTCGCAGTCAGGCCCGGCTTATCGCCGGTATGCGTAGTTTTTTCAGATTTCTGCGTATGGAGAATTATATAGAGTCTGACCCTTCGGAACTTATTGAAACACCACAGATTGATAAACATCTTCCGGAAGTATTATCTGTATCCGAAATTGACGCAATGTGTAATGCTTTACCACGTAATAAGGAAGAGACCCTACGTAATCTGGCTATGATAGAAACTCTATACGGTAGCGGACTACGTGTATCGGAACTTGTAGGTCTGCGTATCTCGCGTATGCGTCTTGAGGACGGATATGTCATAGTTGACGGTAAGGGAAGTAAACAGCGTCTTGTACCTTTGTCTCCTCGGTCGATAAGTCTGATACGAGAATATATGGAACAACGGTCATGGCTTGATATAAAGCCAGAGGCTAGTGATATTGTATTTCTTAATCGTCGCGGAGCACAGCTGACACGCGTAATGGTATTCTATATAATACGTGATGCCGCAGCTTTGGCAGGAGTGCGTAAGAAAGTTTCTCCCCATACATTGCGCCATTCTTTTGCCACACATCTGCTTGAGGGAGGGGCTAATTTGCGAGCTATACAGGAACTGCTTGGTCACGAAACCATAGCTACGACTGAAATATACCTTCATCTTGATACCCGTCGTCTGCGTAGCGAGCTACTTGAGCATCATCCGCATTATCGCAATCGTCCTGACACTTCAATTAACTCAGCTAATTCCGATAACTCAGATAACTCAGATAACTCAGATAATTCTGATAACTCCGATACCTTCTAAACAAATGTAAATAATACGCTAATATCTAAAAAAATGCTTAAAAGCGGTCCGATACATTTGTATCAGACCGCTTTTTGTACTATATTTGCTTAAAATTTTCAAAGAGGCTGTTTTATTATTTTGCCTCACGTTATGAAACTACTCGCCCAAAATATTTAGACTATACTCACTTCTATTTTCCCTACATGAAGATATACACAGTAATCGCTTTAGGTGCATTGGCTCTTTCAGCCGCTGCCCAGCGTAATGAGACTACTGTAAAACAGTGGCAGTTCTCACAGGACAGTATTAATTGGAATAATGTTACCATACCTCACGACTGGGCAATATACGGTCCGTTTGACCGCAGTTATGACCTTCAGAAAGTGACTGTCGAACAGAACGGTGAGACTGAAGCTACCTGGAAAACCGGACGTACCGGAGGTCTGCCTTACGTAGGTAAAGGCTGGTACCGTACTACTATAAATATCCCTGAGACTGAAGGCCGTTCGCTGTCATTGCTGTTTGACGGTGCTATGAGTCGTGCCCGTGTTAAAGTTAATGGTAAGGAAGTGGCTTTCTGGCCATACGGATATAATTCTTTTGAAGCTCCTCTTGACGGTGTTGCTGTCCCGGGAGAGAACATTGTTGAGGTCAGTCTTGAAAATCTTCCTGAGTCATCGCGATGGTATCCCGGTGCCGGCCTCTACCGTAACGTACATCTTATAGACCGTGATGCAGTTCATATACCTGTATGGGGCACCACTCTTACAACTCCCTACGTAAGCAAAGAGTATGCTACAGTTCATCTGAGTACAGAGCTGGAAGGACTTGCTAAAGGTGATGAGGTGACTCTACACACTATAATAACTGCTCCGGACGGAAAAGAAATTGCTTCTGATACCCATTCTTGGAAATACTATCCAGGTGTAGCTCATAATCAGAACTTTCGTATAGACCATCCTGACTTATGGACACCTGAGACTCCCTCATTATACAATGCTCGTACCGAAGTTATAAGTGACGGTAAGGTAGTCGATACTTATGATACTCGTTTTGGTATCCGTTCAGTAGAGGTGCGTGCCGGAGAAGGATTTTTCTTAAACGGTGAGAAACGTAAGTTTAAGGGTGTTTGCAATCACCACGACCTTGGTCCTCTTGGGGCTGCAATCAATACTGCTGCCTTGCGTCATCAGCTTGAACTGCTCAAAGATATGGGTGTAGACGCTATACGTACAAGTCATAATATGCCTGCTCCGGAACTTGTGGCTCTTTGTGACGAAATGGGTTTCATGATGATGCTTGAACCTTTTGATGACTGGGGATTTCGTCCTAAGTGCAAGAATGGTTACGGAACATTATTCGATGAATGGGCCGAAAGGGACGTCACCAACATGATACGTAATTTCCGCAATAATCCTTCGGTTGTGATGTGGTCAACAGGTAATGAAGTACCCAGCCAGTGGGGACCTGACGGTATCGGTGAGCTTAAAATGCTTCAGGACCTTATGCATCGTCTTGACCCGACACGTCCGGTGACTTGCGGCATGGACCAGTTTGACGCTGTCATAAACAATGGTTTTGCAGCTGCTCTCGATGTACCGGGTTTCAATTATAAGGTTAACCGCTATAATGAGGCTATAGATAAGTTACCTCAGAATATGTTACTTGGATCAGAAACTGCCTCTACCGTATCATCGCGTGGTAAGTATTTTTTCCCTGTTGAAGTGGGCTACAACATTATGCGTGAAGGTAATCAGAGTAACAGTTACGACACAGAATATTGCTATTGGAGTAATATCCCTGATGATGATTTTGCTGTTGATGATGACCTCGACTGGAATATGGGACAATTTGTATGGACCGGATTTGACTATCTTGGTGAACCGACGCCTTATGATACCGATGCCTGGCCTTCACATAGTTCATATTTCGGTATAATTGATTTAGCTTCACTTCCTAAAGATCGTTACTATCTTTACCGTTCTAAGTGGAATACTGATGACCACACTCTTCATATTCTGCCTCACTGGAACTGGGAAGGTCGTGAGGGAGAAGTGACTCCGGTATTCGTTTATTCTGATTCTCCACGTGCTGAATTGTTTATCAACGGCAAGAGTCAGGGTATGCGTGAGAAGAAAACCGGTGGCTCAAATATGGAACGTTATCGTCTTATGTGGAATGATGTTGTCTACGAACCGGGTGAAGTCAAGGTAGTTGCCTATAATGTAGACGGTTCAGTAGCCGGTGAGAAAACTGTACGTACGGCGGGTAAACCTGATCATTTGGTACTTACTCCGAATCGTACTTCACTTACGGCTGACGGAGAAGATCTGGTATATGTCACTGTACAGGTAGCTGACAAAGATGGAAATATTGTACCTACCGATGAACGTGAAGTTTCTTTCTCAACTAAGGGAGCCGGCAAGTTCCGAGCTGCAGCTAACGGAGATCCGACAAGTCTGCGTCTGTTCCATGAACCTGTTACCGATCTTTTCAGTGGAGCTGCTACAGCTATAGTACAGGCCGGCGACAAACCTGGTACTGTTACTTTCGAGGCAAAAGCCAAAGGAGTCAAACCCGCACGTCTGACTCTTGATGTGAAATAATCCTATAACCTAAATATATAACTTAAAACCAACCATGACAACAAAAGACATGAAGGAGAAGATTCAGCAGATCTTCAAGGAGAAATTCGGCGAGTCAGGTACGCTCTACGCATCGGCCGGCCGTATAAATCTAATTGGTGAACATACAGATTATAACGGTGGTTTCGTGTTCCCCGGAGCCATTGATAAAATTATGATGGCTGAAATACGTCCTAACGGCTTGGATAAGGTTCGTGCTTATTCAGTTGACCTTGAGGATTATGCCGAATTCGGCCTTAATGAAGAAGATGCTCCCAAACAGTCGTGGGCACGTTATATCTTCGGTGTATGCCGTGAGATTCTGAAGCGTGGCGGTCAGGTAAAACCTTTCGATACGGTATTTGCGGGTAATGTACCTCTTGGTGCCGGTCTCAGTAGCTCAGCTGCATTGGAAAGCTGTTTTGCCTTTGCTCTGAATGACCTTTTTAACGGTAACTCTATTGATAAATTCGAGCTTGCTAAGATCGGTCAGAGCACGGAACATAATTATTGTGGTGTTAACTGTGGCATTATGGACCAGTTCGCTTCAGTATTTGGTAAGAAGGGGCATCTGATGCGTCTTGACTGCCGTTCACTTGAGCATGAATATTATCCTTTTGATCCTGAAGGTTATAAACTGGTACTGGTAGATAGCCGTGTGAAGCATGAGTTAGCTGACTCTCCCTATAATCGTCGTCGTGAAAGTTGCGAACGTGTAGCCAAGCGCTTAGGTGTGGAAACATTACGTGATGCCACAATGGAGGCTCTTAACGCTATTAAGAGTGACATAAGTGCTGAAGATTATTTCCGTGCTAAGTTTGTACTTGAGGAGAAAGATCGTGTCTTAGCTGTGTGTGATGCCCTGGTAGCCGGAGATTATGAGACAGTAGGACAGAAGATGTATGAAACTCATCGCGGTCTTTCGAAAGATTATGAAGTAAGCTGTGAAGAGCTTGACTTCCTGAATGATGTAGCTAAAGACCTCGGTGTAACGGGTTCACGCATTATGGGCGGTGGTTTCGGCGGCTGTACTATAAACTTAGTGAAAGATGACCTGCACGATAAATTTGTTGAGGAAGTGAAAGCTCGCTTCAATGAGAAGTATGGTCACGAGCCTAATATATATGATGTTGTTATATCTGACGGTGCACGCCGTTATGAGGAGTAATTTTGTCTGACTGTCATGAAGATTTCTTCACGGAAAGTTGCTTCGCCACGTGGCGAAATTACTCTTGTTACCATTATCAATGATAAAGGTGCCTCAGTTACTTTATCGTCTTTGGGAGCCGGTATTGTAGAGGTATGTGTGCCGGATAAAGATGGGCATATTGAAAATGTTGCTCTTCGTTATGCTGATCCCGCCGACTACATTACTGATGGTCCTTGTATGGGCAAGGTGCCTGGTCGTTACGCTAATCGTATAGCCAAAGGAGAGCTTGTGATTGATGGTACTAAGTATCAGCTTGCTATCAATAATGGTCCTAATGCTCTGCACGGTGGTCCTGAAGGTTTCCAGAATCAGATATGGAAAACAGAGATTTTGACTGATGGTGTGCGTTTTATATATAATTCCAAGGATGGTGAGGAACACTACCCCGGAGCTCTTACTGCTTCAGCTACTTATACATGGAATGAAGATAATGTACTGACTCTTCGTCTTGAGGCTGATACTGATGCACCGACTGTGGTAAATCTTACCAATCATGCTTACTGGAATCTTGACGGTGCTGATTCAGGCAGTGTACTGGACCATGAGATGACTATGCATGCTTCGCGTTATCTACCTACTGACAATACTCTTATTCCTACCGGTGAAATGGCTCCTGTGACAGATACCCCTATGGACTTTACTGTAACCAAAACACTGGGACGTGACATAAAGACAACTTTCCCGGCTCTTGATTATGGTAAGGGTTACGATGCTTGCTGGGTAGTAGATGACTATACAAAAGGTGTTCTTGCTGAAGATGTTGTGGTGCTTCATGCTCCTCGTAGCGGGCGTGTACTGAAAGTATCTACTACACAGCCAGGCGTACAGATATATACAGGTAACTGGCTGGCCGGTTGTCCGAATAATTGTTCCGGGCATTCTTATGCCGATTATGATGGTGTGGCTATTGAGGCTCAGGGTATGCCGGATGCTCCTCATAACTCGACTTTCCCGAGTCAGCTATTACGCCCGAGTGAGCATTATGATGAAATCATACGTTTCGCTTTCGGTGTACGTTAAGATTTCAATACATAATAATACGGTTATTTCCCATACCAGGTACTGCTAAGAACAGACAATTCTGAACAGTTTTGTTATTATTGTCTACATATCCTAAGGCTTTTACATCTATGTTGTGTTCATGAAGTATGTTGTAAAGGCGATATAATACAGTATCGATATTTTTTTCTGATATAATTGTATCTGCTTCCTCCTGGCCGACCGCTGACGTCGGCTGGGAGGAAGTATTGTTTTGAGATATAGAATTGTTCTCCTGATTAAGATAATTCCGAGTAGGATAAAGAAGCAGTATGATACTATTATGTAAACTGGCTATAGGATGAGTATTACGTCGTAAGGCCCACCACTTTGCTAAAGTATATATATCTAGAATTTGGACAGCGATTATCACCGTATCTACATCATGCCAAGCTGTTATAAGATTTTGCCAGGCACGTTCGAGAGTTGATATATCTTCAGGTACAAAAGGTGTGAAACGTATTCTACCGTCTTTAGTAGTATTTTGACCTTTTTCTTGAGCTGTATCAAATACTGCCACACGACAGCCTGCCTTGATAAAAGCTTGTGTTATACTGTTTCCTATACCTGAATAACCGCCAATAATTAATATACGTCTTGACGTAAGATTGAAGCTTACAGTTTTGTTGTTTCCGGCTGACGGTTGTGAAGAATACACAGCTCGAGAGGTATTCATCTTACTGGTACTACCCAGGCGCCCTGAGCGTAAATCTTCCATTTTTCGTTCCAGATAATTGTCAGCCATAATAGAAATTTCTTTTTGTTTTTAATTCAAAAACCGCTGAAGGTAAATACCTGTCTTGGGTCAACTGCTGTGCCATAGAAACGTGTTTCAAAGTGAAGATGAGGACCGGTTGAATTACCGGTGTTACCGCTTAGTGCTATAGCATCTCCTAAATTTACTACATCACCCGGTTGTACAAGACTTGCCTGTAGATGTGCATAACGAGTCTCAAGGCCACCGCCATGCATAATAATAACGTAAGTTCCATATCCTTTACCTGTACCTACATGGCTCACTGTACCGCTCAATGGAACATGAACAGTATCACCGACAGCCATAGCAAAATCAAGACCTTTGTGCATACGTCCGAACCGCGGACGAAAACCGAATCCGGAGGTCAGACGTCCGAACCGCGGAGCATTGCGTAGAAGGCCGCCGGTAAATTCAAGTAGTGCTTTGGGTGGGACACCTATTTCCATAGGCTCAAGTTGCTGTAAATCCCATGCCCCGGATTTATAGAAGTCATTAGTAGCATAGACCTTGCTTATATATCCTAAAGCATCGCCGGTGAGAGTGTATGAGGAATCATTCCATGCTTCTCCACAGGCATCAAGAGCCCGTGCTATATCCCAGGCCTCGATGTCAGCATCACTGTCATCTGTCTCAGCCTCGATTATAAAACTTAGGACGCTTCCCGTATTGTGTTTTACAATACTGTCGCTCATAGACTTTGCGGTGTCACCGCGTGCTATGAGCGACAGTATGTCAGTGATGCCCTGTGCGTCTGTATGATAAGACGTGACAGTACATATAAGAGCGAGAAGCGCCGGTATACTTAACAGTCGGCGCATCAGATTAAGCCTCCGTTGTCTTGCGAGCCTTATAGGCGTTAAGGGTAGGTTCAAGGAAAAGTATCCATCCTGCGCAAGCTACTACAGCTAAAAAGATGAAGCCTGCAAGTATAAGGACTTTTCGTGGAGCTGAGGGTTTGATAGGTACTGTCGCTGGAGAGACTACGGCATATACCGGTGTTGTTTCCTGGACTTTAGCCTGAGCTTTCTGTACCTGTTGTGCTGTCTGATTGTAGAGACTGAAAGCTAATGAGGTTTCGTTCTCAAGACGTTCACGTTCTATCTGACCTGATTTGAAAGCGAGTCCCTGATGCCGGTCCAGATAGTTAGCCAGACGTTGTTGGGCTTTGTAGTAGTTGGCTTGTGCCTCTTCGTTGAGGGTTTCAGCGTATTTAAGATCCTGACGTGATTTATTTGTACGGTAGTCGGTGATGTAGTTCTTCAGACGTGCTACCACTGTATCAGCAAGAAGAGCTGACACTACAGGATCTTGCATTTGTACATCGATAGTTACTACATTTGTCTTTGCGTCAACCGAAGCGGTAACACGTTTTGACAGTGCCTCGACCATATCGCTTTCGTCTTTGGTAAGCTGGAAAGGATTGAGCTTATGGTTCGGATCTTCCGGGTCTTCACTCTTAAGCATACCGATAAGTTTGAAAGGCAGTCCGATTACAGCACTCCACCAGGGAGAAGAGGTTTCCTCGTCCATAAACTGAGCTACTGTCATAGTTTGGCTTTTACCTTCTTTATCAGGTTTTGTGTGTATAGGTACATTAAAGAGGCTTGTCATGAAAGGTACACTACTTACAACATCAGGATACAGCTGTGGATAAACAGCATCCATACCGGCTGTGGCACCACTCCCGAGACCAGCCATTGAAGCCAGAGCCCCAAGACCTCCGGTTGATTTTGTATCAGTGACTTCTGGAGCCAGTTTAACCTGTGCTGAGAACTCACGCGGTATGCTAAAGGCTACTACCAAACCTATTACTGCCCCTATGCAGCCCCATATTATGAGCTTTTTACGCTGTTTCCACAACGTTTCGGCTAATTCGAGAAGATCTATCTCTTTTTCTTCGCCGTCGTTGTCGGTGTGTTTTACGAGTTGATCGTCCATAATTGAGACTACTTATTTTTTGAAAATATTGGTGATAGTTGCTGCTAAAGCTGCTACTGACGAGAAGCTGGTAGCTAATGACAGTACCTTGGTCCAGTTAGTATTTTCACGGTCTGGTTTACTGGGGACTATTATCTGGCAACCAGGCTCAATAGGAGTGTTACGTTTGGCCTCAGCTACAGTACCGTTAAGATAAACTATAAAGGCCTTATCTTTTTTAGCACTCTGTCCGTAACCGCCTGCCTGTTTGATATAGTATTTAAGTTTCTGACCAGGTTCATAGGCTACAGCATTAGGAAACATTACATCACCCATGATACGTACCACACTCTGTTCCTGAGGGATAAAGAGATTATCACCGGGTTGGAGCACAAGATCATAGACAGTTCCTGGATTGGCAAGAGCTTTACCGAGATTTATACCCACACTATAAGTTCTGGCTACATCAATTTTACTGAGTGCTATTGAGTCACCTGAATTATCATTATTTGACATTGCCAAGCGTAAAGTCTCACGACGTGCCGAATATTCATCTTCAGTGAGACGACGCTGTAGATGGGCACCTTTTATGTAGGCTCCGTCAATTAGTCCTCCAGCACGGCTGACTATATCTGATATACGTTCATTACGTTTTTCAAGCACGTAACTGCCGGCAAAAAGCACTTCGCCACCGATTGTTACTGCCTCTTGAGAAGAATAACCCGGTGAGGTTCGTACTTCTACACGGTCATAAGGCTTAAGCCTAAATCCTTGATCTTTGCCAACAGCTAATCCGTTTTCTATTGATACTGTGAAAAGCTCAGCAAGTTGCTGCGTTGGAGTAGTAGAATCTGGATCTATAATGCGACGTGAAATATCTACACGAGCGGTAGAAGCACCCTGTAACAAACCACCGGCTTGAAAAATAAGGTCTTCCAGTGTGATATTGTCTGCATAAGGATATGATCCTGGACGTGCTACCTGGCCGTATATCTGAAGTGCACCACGTTCCTGAAGCTCATGAACGCTTGATATTACCAACATATCGTTACGTTTGAGCTCAACGTCCGGTATACGTCCGTTAATAATGCCGTCAAGGTCGAGCGCTATTACTTCAAGCTGTAGATCCGGTCCTTCACGATATAACAGCACACGTTCTGTATAAGCATCATCAGTAAGGCCGTCGGCTTTACGTACAAGATCTCCTACTGTTGAAAGTTCGCGGTCAATAGCAAATATGCCCGGACGGTATACTGAACCTTTGACCTCAACACGGTTTGAGTAACGGTCAAGAATCGTACCTATAGTCAGCACATCACCGTCCTGCAGACGATAAGAGTTGAATTCGGAACGTTCGATATTGAAGAGCTCGTTCTCTGTACCTGCCTGACGCGATAGACGTACCATGCCGTTGTAAGCGTCACCTGTAAAACCACCGGCAAAACTAAGCAGATCCGCTATAGTCTCACCAGGTTTGATTTCGTAATACATTGGGCGTTTTACATTACCGTCGATATTTACAAGCTGATCGTATGGGGGTACGATAATGACATCACCTTCCTGAAGACGTATATTTCCGGAGGTCTTACCATTGAAAAGATAGTCATAGATATCGACACCGGCTATTTTCTTGCCATTACGTAACACCTGTATATTACGCAATGAACCTATGTCATTAATACCACCGGCACGATAAAGTGCATGAAATACTGACGAGAAAGGTGACATACGAAATGTACCGGGAGTAGCTACTTCACCAAGTATATCTACCTGTATAGTGCGAACTTGTCCTAATGTCACTTGAATATCGGTCTCAGCGTCAGTCATACCTGCATATTTACGTGAGAACAGACTTTTTATATGTTTGTTAGCGTCACTTATAGTGAGACCGTTAAGGTATACAGGACCTATCTGAGAGATCATAATGCTACCTTCAGGCGAGATAGTTTGACGCAGATGATCTTCCGATGCTCCCCAAAGATCAATTATAACTTCGTCACCTGGTCCAAGATGATAATTCTGTGGTGTAGCAAGATTTTCACTGGGTTCGAAAGTCAGAGCACGAGAATTGAATACTCTATGACCGTATACCCGACGTGCTCCAGGC
>CAMWKC010000011.1 GCA_947174735.1 uncultured Porphyromonadaceae bacterium | reverse complement strand
AGACAGAGATGCGTACTTCTTCAGGACGCATAGACGTGCTTGTCGAGACACCGCGCTATGTCTATATCATCGAACTGAAAGTACGCGGTACAGCTAAGAAGGCTCTGCGTCAGATAGAAGATAAAGGTTATACGATACCCTACGAGGCAGGCGACAGGGAAGTAATACGTATTGGGGCGATATTCTCACAGCGCACACGTACTCTGCGCGATTGGAAAATTGAAGTGCAGACTAAGTAAATACAAAGTAAGCTCAGAGAGATAAGGTAAGAAAATAAAGGTTGTGGCATTGAAGGAAAATAGCTAACTTTGCAGTCTATTATGTCTTGCGTGTTCTGTCGTGAGCGGTTAGGAGTTATTAAGACGGCCGCAGACTGCCGGGAGCGCAAGGTTTTTGCTATTTAATGTTTTTCATTACTCTCTGATGATATCCAAACGCTATCAGCTCATAAACAATGTCGGCGGATGGTTTGTGTTTGTCGTGGCACTAATCACTTACTGGCTGACTCTTGAGCCGACCGCTTCCTATTGGGACTGCGGCGAGTTTATAATCCAGGCCGACAAACTTGAAGTAGGCCACCCGCCGGGCAACCCTATTTTTATGCTGACGGCCCGCTTCTTTGCTAATTTCGCTCCCGATGCCGCTCACATATCGGTCATGGTAAATGCTATGAGCGGTCTGCTGAGTGCCTTGACTATATTGTTGCTTTTTTGGACTATTACCCATCTGACACGGCGTCTTGTAGTAAAAGAAGGGCAGAAAAAAGAGATTTCAGTACAGCAATATGTAACTATTATGGGTGCCGGTCTTGTAGGCTCACTGGCTTACTGCTGGAGCGATACATTCTGGTTCTCGGCTGTTGAAGGTGAGGTATATGCCTTCTCATCTTTCTGTACAGCCTTAGTGTTCTGGCTGATATTAAAATGGGAAAACCGTGCAGATGAACCTCATTCCGACCGTTATCTTATACTGATAGCCTACATCATAGGTGTCAGCGTGGCTGTGCACCTGCTCAACCTGCTTTGTATTCCGGCTATTGTATTAGTATTCGCTTACCGTAAATGGAACGATATGAATCTTGTGAAGTCACTGATAGCACTATTCGTATCGTTCGTCATAATATTCTTTGTACTCTACGGACTTGTACCCGGCTTTATCAAGGTGGCTCAGCGATTTGAACTGCTGTTTGTCAACAGCATGGGCATGGGCTTCAACAGCGGTGCCTTGATATACGCTTTCACCATGGCCGTAGCCTTTGCGTGGGCCATCTACGAACTGTACCGCGAGAAATCGGCACCTATGATAAGTGTCTCTTTCCTTGTCGCTACAGCTCTGTCAGGCGTATTCTTTATAGGCAACGGTGCATGGATCGGCATTCTGCTACTTGTCGCTCTTGCTATATGGCTGTTCGGTCCGTGGAGCCGTCCGCTGCCTGTGCGTGTTATGACGGTAGTGATGTGGAGTATGGCTGTCATATTCGTCGGCTATTCGAGCTACGCTCTTATACTGATACGTTCGTCAGCCAACACCCCCATGAATCAGAACGCTCCTGACAACGTATTCGATCTTGCCTCTTACCTTAACCGCGAGCAATACGGCGAAAATCCGTTGCTGTACGGCGAGACTCTTAACTCATCTCCGATGAAGCGTATCGATGGCTATATGCGCGATACTTTAGCTGTACGCGATGACGGCAGTCCGGTGATATTGACGACACCTTACTACTCCTCGGTTATAGAACCCGGAAAAGCTCTGTATGTAAAGGGTGTCAAGGGTGCCGAACCAAAGTCAGAGTATAATTTCCTTACCGAAAGCGAACGTGCCTCGAACCATGCTCTCGGACAGAAGCGTGATGACTACTATGTGAAGCGTGACTATAAGCCTGAGCCTCGCATGAATCCGGAGCTCAATATGCTTTTCCCACGTATTTACAGCCGTCTTCACCGGGATTATTATGCCATGTGGGTTAATCTGGATACCATGCCCGACCAGATGGTAACTCTGACAGTTCTTGATACTGACGGAGACCGCATACCGGAACTTGATACCAATTCAGAGCCGTACTATAATGAAATGACCGGTACTCTCAATTACCGGCAGAAGATAGCCTATAAGCCTTCGTTCGCACAGAACTTGGCTTACTTCTTCAATTACCAGCTTAACCACATGTATCTGCGTTACTTCATGTGGAACTTTGCCGGACGTCAGAACGATATCAACAATCAGTTCGGCGAACTTGACGCCGGTAACTGGATTTCAGGTCTTCCTTTTATAGACAATTCACGTCTTGGCGACCAAAGCCTGCTGCCCGATGACCTCGGCAAGAACAATAAGGGTCATAACGTCTATTATATGCTGCCTCTGATATTAGGTCTGATAGGTCTTGTATGGCAGTCATTTGCCGGACGCCGCGGTATCGAACAGTTCTGGGTGGTATTCTTCCTATTCTTCATGACAGGTATTGCCATTGTGCTCTATCTGAATCAGCCGCCCAACCAGCCGCGCGAACGTGACTATGCCTTCGCAGGCTCATTCTATGCCTTTGCTATATGGATAGGTCTCGGTGTACCGGCACTCTGGCGTCTGCTACTGATGCTGGCCAGCCGTAAGGATGACGCGCGTATAAAAGCTGATAAGCAAAAGCAGGAGGAAGAACCTCTGCAGTCGCCTGCTGTTGTCGACGAACCTGCCGCTATAGCTTCCAAGTCACGTTACTGTGCTATCGTAGCCTCTATAATCGGACTTATCATACCGGCTCAGATGGTCAGCCAGACATGGGATGACCACGACCGTTCAGGCCGTTATGCCGCCCGCGACTTCGCAGCCAATTATCTCGAAAGTCTCGAACCTAACGCCATAGTGTTCTGCAATGGCGACAACGATACTTTCCCTCTTTGGTATGCGCAGGAAGTCGAAGGTGTGCGTCCTGACGTACGCATCATTAATCTGAGTTATCTCAACTCTGACTGGTACGCCAATCAGCTTCTTATGCAGGCATACGATGCTCCGGCAGTCGATCTGACAGCTACTCCGGCAGATTATGCTTACGGACGAGCTGACGTCACCGTACTGCCCCGCGAAAATGCTCCTGTCGATCTACTCAAAGCCATAAGCCTTGCTTACGAGGGTTACGGACGTGATACCCAGGGTTATCCGGCCTTGCCAAGCAGTGTGGTCCGCATACCTGTGGATCGTGCGACAGTTATAGAACGCGGTCTGGTAGCACCCGGAGACACCGCACGTATAGTAGATGATATAACTATCAATCTGCGCGATACACGTTCATTCCGCAGCAAGGGTTATCTGAGTCTTGGTGAGCTTCTGATGCTCGATATTATCGCTACCAATGCCGCCGAAGGCTGGAAACGGCCTATATACTGGGCTTCAACTGTAGGCGAGGAATATCATCTCGGTCTTACTCCGTATCTGCGCTCTACAGGTATGGCACTGCAGCTTGTACCTACTATGCAGAGTGGTATGGCATCGCGTACCGACCGTGCATACGATGTGATAACCAAGAAATATCGCTGGGGCGGCGCCGACATAGCAGATGGTGAGCATGTACCTTACTTCGATGAGACCGCACGCCGTATGCTTATCACCACACGCTCTTCTATGGTAGACTTGGCAAGCGAACTGATATACGAAGGTGATACAATGCGCGAACTCGATCCTGCCGCTGCGCAGACCGAGTATAAGAAAGCTCTCGAGGTAGTGGATCTCTTAGGTCAGCGCCTGTCACAGAAGGTAGCACCTTACGCACTCAGTGTCGGTACTACTGTAGCACAAATATACTGTGAACTCGGTGACCAGAGCCGTCTTAATAACAAAGAACTTACCGAACGCGGTCTCGATATGCTGTGGGCCCTGATGGAACGTTACGCACCTTATCTGGCCTATCATAGAAATGTGGCTATGTCGTTTATTAATCCTTCGCTTACTAATGAAAGCCGCATGATACCTTATCAGTTTGACCGTTTCGTAACTCTTTATACTCAGTATGGCGGTGACAGTAAAAAGGTAGATGCTCTGTTACAATCCTACGGCTTTACCGCTCAGGAACTCCGTAACAATTATGAACGGCTCTATGGCAACGGTGGCGGCGGAGACTATATAGAAGCAGGTACTTCGCTAGATGAAGCCACCCTCAAGGCATACGCCGCGGAAATAGCCCGTTATGCTGAGATAGCTAACGAACTGTCAGGGCTGTCGGCCTCCGACTATGCCGCACGCACTGATGACGAACATCTTGTAGACTCGATGCTTTACCATGCTATAGAATTCTATGTAAGCGAGGGCGGTTCAACGGCTGAACTCGAGAAATACGAAAATTTCAAAAAACTCGACCGTCAGCGTAGCCGCCGTCTTGGTGAAGAATTTATGGCCAATCATCCCGATATGCAGTGAGGCGTCCTGCATTTATGCGTATAATCGAGCGCCCGCCCCTGTGGTGGCGGGCGCTCTGTCCAAAAGGGCTGTTCAGAGTAAGCGGATGCGGAAGAACAGTATACCTGACTTTCGATGACGGTCCGATACCGGAAGTGACGCCATGGGTGCTCGACTGTTTGGCCGAACGTGACATAAAAGCCACCTTTTTTATGGTGGGCGATAATGCCCGGCGTTATCCGTATCTTGTGGAAGCCGTATGTTCTGCAGGCCATACCTTAGGCAATCATGCCATGCATCATTTACAGGGATTGCACACATCTCTAATGCCTTATGTAGCCGACATAGAGGAAGCACGCCTGTATCTTGACACATCGCTCTTCCGGCCACCGCACGGATTTCTGCGCCCTTCACAGGCCAAAGCTCTTGCCGGACGTTATGACATTGTAATGTATGATGTAGTGACACGGGATTACAGTAACCGGCTCACAGCAGAAGAAGTACTCGATAATGTACGCACTCTCGTGCGTCCGGGCTCAATAATTGTATTTCACGATTCACTGAAGTCCTGGCCGAGACTGCGGGAAGCATTACCTCGCTCACTCGACTGGCTGTCGCAACAGAATTACGCTTTCGCTACGCTGAAGTCAACAAGATAACGCAGGTGTGATTACAAGCTGATAAAACAAGAGGTCACTGAAAAATGAGACATTTATGAACGAACACAGCAAAAAAGTCCTCATAGTGGGCGCCGGCGGTTTCGTCGGCGGTTTCTTAGTGGAACGTGGTCTCGACTCAGGCTACGAAGTATGGGCCGGTGTACGTGCCAGCACATCGCGTGTATATCTGACTGACGAACGTATACACTTTCTTACTCTCGACTTCGAACACCCCGAGACACTGGCTTCGACGCTGCGTCAGGCATTGCCCGAAGGAGAAAAATGGGATTATATAATATATAATCTCGGAGCTACAAAATGTCTGCGTTTCAGTGATTTTTCGCGTATAAATTACGATTGTCTGCGTGATTTCACCACTGCGGTTAAGGCAGCCGATATGATACCTGACAGATTATTATATATCAGCAGTCTGTCGGTTATGGGTCCACACGGGGAGCGGACTCTTACTCCGATGACAGAAACTATGATACCTATACCGAACACACGTTACGGAGCTTCAAAGCTAAAAGCAGAGATGTGGCTGGCCACAGCCGGTATTCCGTATATAGTATTCCGGTGCACAGGTATCTACGGACCGCGGGACCATGACTATTTTCTGATGTTCGAATCGATAGCAAAAGGGTTTGATTTTTCCGTAGGCTACCGTCGTCAGGAACTTACATTTATTTATGTTGCAGACCTTGCCCGTGCTGTCTATATGGCCCTGGAGAAGGGACAACCCGGAGAGACTTACAATATAGCCGAAGAACGCAGCTATTCGCAGGCTGAGTTCAGGCGTATAGCCGCCAAGGCAGTCGGACGCCGTTTCGTTATGCCTGTACGGGTACCCCTTGCGGGTCTTAAGGTCGTATCGGTTATAGCCGAGAAAATCGGTGCCGCCCGCGGCAAGCCTTCGACGTTAAACAGTGACAAATACAATATCATGGCCCAGCGCAACTGGCGTGCCGATGTGTCGAAAGCAAAGCGTGATTTCGGTTTTACAGCCACTACTTCACTCGAACAGGGAGTAACACAGGCTGTGGAATGGTATAAACAAAACGGTTGGCTGAAATGAAACAGACACCGGATAGCACAGCTACGGCGCCTGCTACAGCTGTTGTAAGCGAAACGCCTGCTGCGACTGAATCTCCGTCTGCGGCTACATCTGTCTCTGCTGAGTCAGAAACGTCTAAGTTCGAAGAATCCGCAGAAGAAAACGAGACACCTTCATGGCTCAGACCGGCACCTGCCCAGACGCAGAAATCTGTGAGAACCACTACCGTCCATAAAGCATCCTCACCAACAGCAACAACTTCGGTCGCTGATACTTCTGCTTTGGTCCGACCTCCGCTTATGGCAGCTATAAACGACATAGCAGTAGCCGACAGCGTGGCTGTGACCGATACAATAGCCGTACCGCCCGGAGAGCTGAATGAAGGCATAATACTTACTCCACCCCCACGTATCGAACTCAAGGGCGAAGGTGGTCAGACTCTCGGAATGTCGTTCATTCTCCTTGGGTTGTTCGTTATCTTCGCTACTGTCTGTCTGCGTTTTAAAAATAACGTGCGTTATCTGCAGGTGCTGTGGCGTGATCTCATAGAGATACGTATGCGGCATAATGTGTTTGACGATACGGTACGCGAGACCTCTTTCCTTGTACTTCTCAATCTGCTGTGGTGTGCCAGCGCCGGTGTATTGCTGCACTCACTTGTAACGCTTACATGGAACAACGGACTGACAGCTGCCGACAGCCGTCCGCCTTTACCGGAATGGTCTCCTTTGCCTATGGCTATCTGTATCGGAGTAGCCACATGTTACACACTGTTCATGTTAGGAGCACTGTGGATAACCGGTATGGTCTTCACCGACCGCGGACGCGCCGCTCTATGGGTAAAAGGCTACTCGGCCGCTCAGGGACTGCTGAGTTTTATATTCTTTCCCCTGGCCTTACTCTGTCAGTCATATCCTGACGAACAGATGACCTTTCTATATGTGGCCGGAGGCGCATTAGCCATTGCCAAACTTATCTTTATATGGAAGGGTTTAAGGATTTTTTTCAATCAATTTTCGTCATGGGTCCTTTTTTTGTACTACCTTTGCAGCTTAGAAATCGTCCCATTGATTCTCACTTATATCGCCGCTATGTTACTTTGTGCCCTAATGGTCTGAAATTAACTGGCGCGCAATCAGCAAGAGCATGAAAATCAAGAAAATATTAGTATCCCAGCCGCAGCCTTCTTCCGAGAAATCTCCCTATTACGAGATAGCGGCCAAGCATGGTGTAGAGATTGTATTCAGACCCTTTATCAAAGTGGAGGGACTTACTGCCAAAGAGTTCAGGCAGTCGAAAATCAATCTGGCTGACTTTACCGCCGTGATATTTACGGCCAAGACAGCTGTCGACCATTTTTTCCGTCTCTGCGAGGAGACCCGTGTCAGTGTTCCCGACACCATGCGGTATTTCTGCACTACCGAAGCTATAGCGCTCTATCTGCAGAAATATATAGTTTACCGTAAGCGCAAGATTAGCTTTGGTACATCTGGTAAGCTCGATGACCCTCAGCTTCTGACGGCTCTCGACAAAAACCATAAGGAGAAATTTCTATTCCCCGTTTCGGACGTGCATAAGGATAATCTCTCGGTGCTTGATCGTCACAAGATTAATTATACCAAGGCCGTGATGTACCGTACGGTAAGTAATGACTTCACACCTGATGAGTCCTTCGACTACGACATGTTGCTGTTCTTCAGTCCTTCGGGCATAGCTTCGCTGCAGAAGAACTTTCCGGATTTCGGCAAAGATGGCCAGCCGGTATGTATAGGTACTTTCGGCGCTACCACAGCCAAGGCTGTTGAAGATGCCGGATTGCGTCTTGACCTTAAAGCCCCTACAAAGGAGGCCCCCAGTATGACGGCTGCCTTGGAAGAATATCTTGATGCCCATAAGGACGACTGATATGCAGAACGTCAACGACAGTGTATTGGGCCGTCTGTATCTTAAAGACACGGCATTCCAGAACCTCATGCAGCGGCGCATATTCAATGTTCTGCTCATAGCCACTCCTTACGATGCCTTTATGATGGAGGAAGACGGACGTGTCGATGAGCAGATATATTTTGAATATGTCTCACTTAATCTTTCGTCACCTCCGCGCTTTACAAAAGTAGCTAACTACGAAGAAGCCTACAAAGCGCTTGAGCAGCAGAAATTCGATCTTATTATAGCTATGCCCGGCGTTGACCTGAGTGAAACCTTCGAGCAGGCACGCCGTATCGATCAGCTTTATCCAGAGATTCCTTTTGTGGTTCTGACACCGTTTTCGAAAGAAGTGCGCCGTCATATCGCCAATGAGAATCTTGAAGGTGTCGATTATGTATTCTCATGGCTCGGTAATGTAGACCTGATATTAGCTATCATCAAACTTATCGAAGACCGCATGAATGCCGACAGCGACATCGGTGAGGTAGGCGTGCAGTGTATTCTGGTGATAGAAGATTCGATACGTTTCTACTCGGCTGTGCTGCCGCATATCTACAAATATCTTCTCAAACAGTCGATGATATTCTCGACTGAGGCACTCAACGAGCCAGAGCAGATGTTCCGTATGCGCGGACGTCCAAAAGTACTTCTTGCCCGTGACTATGAGGAAGCTGAAGCCCTTTATCGCAGATACGGCCGTCATATACTCGGTATTGTAAGTGATGTACGGTTTCCACGTAACGGTGAAAAAGACCCTCATGCCGGTATGGATTTCGCCCGTATGGTACGGGCTGAAGATCCCTGTATGCCTATAATCATTGAGAGTCAGGAAAGCGCAAACCGTGAGGAGGCGGAGAGTATGGGACTGGAATTTGTCGATAAAAACTCCAAAACCCTGCCCCAGAATCTTCGTCGTGCCATGAGTTATCTGTTTGGTTTCGGCGACTTCATAGTACGAGATCCCGCTACCGGCAACGAGCTGATGCGTATACATGATCTGAAAGACCTTCAGAAGAATATCTTTAATATACCTTCGGACGCGCTGTTTCAGCATTGTATGCACAACGATATATCACGCTGGCTCTATTCGCGTGCGCTGTTTCCTATCGCTGATGCTATAAGTACCAAGAAGTTTACTGAAATAACTCAGGCTCCGACTGTACGTAAGCTTATATTCGAGTGTATCGTGAAGTACCGCCGCATGAAAAATCGCGGTGTTGTGGCTGTATTCCGTAAGGACCGTTTCGACCGCTATTCCAACTTTGCCCGAATAGGACAGGGTTCGTTAGGCGGTAAGGGACGTGGTCTGGCTTTCATAGACCAGATTATCAAGCGTAATCCTGTATGTGAGGATTTCGAGGGAATGCAGATTACTATACCGCGTACCATAGTGCTCTGTACCGATATATTCGATGAGTTTATGGAGTCGAATAATCTCTATCCCGTAGGTCTTTCCGATATGTCGGATCAGGAGATACTTGACCGTTTTCTTGCTGCAAGGCTGCCTCAGACACTCATAGATGATTTCAAGGCATTGTTCGAGGTATTCGACAGACCGATAGCCGTGCGTAGCTCATCGTTGCTTGAAGACTCTCATTATCAGCCATTCGCCGGTGTATACAGCACCTATATGATACCACGTCTTAAGGATGTGGATAAGATGTTGCATCTGCTTTCAGATGCTGTTAAAGGTGTCTATGCTTCAGTATTCTTTGCCGACTCCAAAGCCTATATGAACGCTACAAGCAATGTCATTGACCAGGAGAAGATGGCGGTCATACTACAGGAAGTCGCCGGTGAAGATCATGACGGTTATTATTATCCGTCGTTCTCAGGAGTGGGACGTTCACTCAACTATTATCCTCTTAATGACGAACAGGCCGAAGAAGGTGTGGCCGAGGTTGCTGTCGGTCTTGGCAAGTATATAGTCGATGGCGGTATGGCTCTGCGCTTTTCACCGAAACATCCTGATAAAGTGCTTCAGACTTCGACTCTCGAATTAGCTCTGCGAGACACTCAGACGATGCTGTATGCCCTACCCTCGAAAGTAGACGGTGAGACACGTTTTACTACCGATGACGGCTTCAATATTGTCCGGCTTCCGGTGGCCGATGCTTTCAAGAGTGGTGCGCTGAAGTATCTGGTCAGCACGTTCGATGTTAATGACCGCGTATTGCGTGATACCGGTTTCGGACCGGGGCGCAAGGTAGTGACTTTTGCCAACGTACTGCGTCAGAAAGTAGCTCCCTTAGCTGAAGTCATAGACTTTATGCTTTCAAAAGGACAGTACGCTATGGGACGTCCTGTGGAAATAGAGTTCGCCGGTAATCTGAACCCCGATGCTATGTCGAGTCCGTCAAAAGGTACGGTCTATTGGCTTCAGATGCGTCCTATCGTGGATAAGAAAGAAATGCTTGACGACTCTATAATGAAGGTGGATGACAGCCGGCTGATACTTCGCAGTGATACGGCTCTCGGTCACGGAGTAATGGATAACGTGCGTTATGTGGTGTATGTCAAGCCGCAGACCTTTGACCGTTCGCGCAATCCGGAAGTAGCTGCCGAAATCGAAGCCATAAACAAACAAATGGTTGAGAAAGGAGAACCCTACATACTTATAGGCCCGGGACGCTGGGGCTCGTCAGACTCTGCTCTCGGCATACCTGTGCGATGGGCACAGATAGCCGGCGCACGCCTGATAGTCGAAAGTGCTTTACCCGGATACCGCATAGAGCCTTCGCAGGGCACTCATTTCTTTCAGAATCTCACCTCATTCGGAGTCGGTTATTTCACAATCGACCCCACAGCCGGCTCGGGTTATTTTGACAGTGCCTATCTTGACTCGCTTCCTGCTGAAAGCGAGAGTGATGCAGTACGCATAGTGCGTTTTGACAATCCGTTGACTATTGCCATCAATGGCCGTAAAAGTGCCGGAGTGGTGATGAAACCGGATGTAGCTGCCGACACTGAGGCCGGACATAATGACTGACGATCTGCTCAATAGCACCGACTCGCTGACAAGTCTCGGAGCGCCGAGGCCTGCCGGTGTGCTTGATATTATGTTACATCCCTGGCGTACACTTATGCTGCTGGAGCACATGGCGAAAGCTCTGGCTTACATACCTGCTTTGCGCGATGGTCTGCGAGAGGCAGCTCTCCTACTTGATGCCCAGCGCTGTGAGAATGTTGCTCTGTCAGCAAGAAATACCGATATGGCTGTTCGCCTGCGTGAGGCAATCGAAGCGCTTACACGTACTAACACAGCTCTCGAGAAAGCTAAAGAGCAGCTTGAGGATTATGAAGCTGTTGACGAGGCAATGAGACAGTTTACCGAGCAGCTTTCTCAGGCTGAGATTATGAAGCGCAAGTACGAACAGCGTATAAGCACTCTCAAGACCCAGTTGCGCGACGCACGTGATGCTCTTACTGCGATTACCGGTGTGGCTTATGCAGACCCCGATGATCTTCAGATTATTGATATGCGTGACTATATACATAACACCGTCAATATTCCTCCCCGTAAGCAAGTCTCTTCAGAAGATACGCCGGATCTGCAGTATGAAGATGTACCGCAGGAAGAACAGGAATCCGATCTGCCGCCGGAACCGCCCGGTCCTATTATGCCCCCTCCGAAACGTCGTCGTAAACCGTCGCCTTATCTTCCGCCTGCTTCCGAACGGCTCCGTACCGATGATTCCGATTGGTGGGTAGACCTGCCTGAAGAATTATAAGATAAAAGAACCCGTATCACATTTTTTTCAGTGATACGGGTCGTTTTATTTATGGGGGCTTGTAGATTAATAAAAGAAATACTAAATTTGCCGCAGTATCCTAAAAACTATTGTTCAACTAAAGCTTAACACTCAAAAAACATGAACAAGTCTTTACTCACGATTGCTGCTTTTGCAGCTACATTACCCGCTATGGGTGCGACAGCAGTCTATGATGCTGTTTCACTGGCAGGTAACACCCATCTGCAGGGTGTGGAACGTCTTGAAGCACCGGTTTCTGCCAAGGGCCTTATGCGCGCTCCCGGTGATGCTCCGAATATCACATGGGGATATTGCGATGAGCCGTATAATGCTTTACCGCTCGGTACAGGCGAAGTAAAAATGGGTATCCTTATTGATTCTGCTACTCTCAGCGGCATGGCTGGCAACCAGATAACAGCCCTTCAGATAGCTAATCCTGCTGCTCAGGGAAATAACCGTTTTATCAACCCGTGTAGTTCAGTTACTATATGGGTAACTGAAGATCTTAACGGTACCCCCATTGCTACTACTGAAGGTTCTTTGGGATCAGGTGGTTTCGAATGGTCAACAGTGGCTTTTGATACCCCTATAGATATACCTGCTAACGGTGACCTCTTTGTCGGTTATACTGTTGATGTACCTACTGACCCTGCTACTTACTGCTATATTTCTGATGGTTATTACACTGGCGGAGAGGGTGCCGGTCTTGTATATTCAGACCGTACTATCAATGACCAGAATCAGATTGCTCCCGGTGAGTTAGCCTGGCGTGACTGGGCACCTGCTGCCGGCTATCTGTGTCTGCGTATCGTGGTTGAAGGTGATAATCTGCCTATGGACCGTGCTCAGCTTGCAGATGCTGCTGTACCCGGTACTGTAGTGAAAGGTGAAACATTCTCTTTCGATACTACCGTCGTAGGTCAGGGCGCTAATAATGCCGCCGAACTTACCTACCTTATGGAAATCGAAGGTATGGAGCCTCAGACTTACGTGGCTAAGCCTGCTGGTTCTGTTAACTTTAATGAAGTACAGACAGCTACTGTTGAGTTTACCAGCGATGTGATGGGTGTTAATATTCCCTATACTCTTACCCTTACTCAGGTTAACGGAGTAGATAATCTTTCCATATCTTCAGTATCGGGTCTTCTTAATTCAGTAACTGAGGGTTATAAACGTAATGTCGTTTTCGAAGAGTTTACCGGTAACTGGTGCGGTTACTGCGTTATGGGTATAGCCGGTATGGAATATATGCGTAATAACTATGCTGATAAAGGCTTTATCGGTATTGCAGTACATGGTCAGAGGGATCCCATGCAGGTAATGGATACTCCCGATATGCCCTATTATGAATTAGGTAACTATATATCAGGTTTCCCATCGTCATTCGTAAATCGTCAGATGGGAGTAAATGTATATCCTGCTCCTCCTACTATCGAGGAAGCTTTCCTTAATATAGTTGATGTACCTTCGATTGGCGAAATCAACGCTACATTCACTTATGACAACAAGACAGCCAACATAAGCACAACTACTACTTTCGGTCTGGATGTTGAGGAGGCTAATTTCAGCGTTGCTTATACAGTTATCGAGGATGAAGTAGGTCCGTATGTTCAGACTAACTATATGGCCGGCCAGCAGGGTGATTACTATGGCTGGGAGGACAAGCCTGCGCAGGTCTCAATGAAATACAATGAAGTGGCTCGTAAATGCTCGAAGCCTATGGGTATAGAGAACAGTCTGCCTGCATCGGTTGAGAGAGGTGTTGCATACGAATACGCAGAAGAGTTCCGTATGATGGGTGTAAAGACTCCTGCCAACTGCTCTCTTGTAGCTATGATAATCAATAACGCTACTGGTCTGATAGAGAACGCTTGCATAGTTAAAGCTTCAGAGGATACAACAGGTATTGACTCGGTATCGGCATCTGCTGCTTCTCTCGCCCAGGGTGGTTACGGTTTTGTTAAGGTAGCTGAGGCAGGCGCTGCTGTCTATACCGTAGACGGTCGTCGTGTAGCTGTAGCTGCTGAGGCAGGCAACATCGAACTTCCCGCCGGTATCTACATCGTATCAGCTAACGGCCGCGCTGCCAAAGTTGTAGTACGTTAAGTAACTTACAAGCCCTTATACAATAAATCGGAGGAGATATTTAAATATCTCCTCCGATTTATTGTATAAGGGCTTGTAAGTTACTTAACTATTACCTTTTCAGTCTTATTTCCTGTCTTGCGTATATAAAGACCGGGAGTAAGTTCTTGTCCGTTCATAAGCATACCGGAAACAGAATATATCTCACAGTGAGATTTATCTTCGGGTGTGATAATATCTACTCCCGAGGGATCTTCCATTTCTGAAAAGAGAAGGTTGGAGGCATTCAGAATAGGACAGTCAGCGGCATTCTGAGAATTGTAGTTGCCTATAAAGGCTACAATCTGCAGATTCTCGCGTACCCAAAGCTGGGAAAGATTAAACTCACAGCTATATTCATATTCGTCACCATTAAATTCGATAGGATCACCCCATGTGGAATTAACGGCACGGTTAACATGATTATGAATATATTCGCCTGCGGCTCCTGCCTGATTTCTGGCCTTGATATTATCCTCAACTATATAGACAGTGATGGTAGGATTATCACAAAGCTGTTCAAGAGATTTTGCACCATTGACCTTGACGGTAATCCGATTCGTATCCTCAGGATCAACCTCACCAGTGATATTGAGCGATACGAAAGCTGGAGTATTTAGAGCCTTACGCCATGCACTTTCCATTTCGCTGGATGAAGAAGGGCACCATACAGCAGTGTGATCGTTATGAAGCTCACGATCAACAGCCATAGCCGGAGCGTAAGTCTGTCCGCCGTCATTGAAAAGCCACAGATAGTTTGCATCGAAAGAAGACGTAAGCCAGTCAGTATAGAAACCTGAATGATGGCATATTACCAGAATATCTTTTTTGAATTCTTCTTTCTCTAAAGCATCATGTATATAATTGCCGACACGGGGACAGTTAGGACACTGCTCAGTAGTGAATTCCTCAACGATGACACGATGTTTGAAGTCATGCTGTACAATGAGAAAATCTGCTGTCAGGGTGTTGTCGCTCATATCCTCATCAAGACCTTCGTTGATATTGTCGAGAGTGACTGTGACTGAACCGTGTCCGTCACCCATTGACGATATACCTAAAGGTAACTCAACCGTGAACTCACCAGACTGTCCGTAAGGAACGTTACAATCCACATGAGCGATACCGGTCTTCTCACCGTTAACAAAGGCATTGACATCAAAGCCGGTTACAGTATAAGTGGCGAGATTCTGTACTGTACCGCCTATCTGCATTGTGCCGTTATCTATAATATAGACATCAGGAATGTCAAGATTGAGGAAGGAAAGATTCACTTTCGGCAGCTTATCACCGCTTATAAGTGCTTCTACGCAAAGTGTTCCTTCCTCAGAGCGATTTTCCCAAGGCTCATCGCCGAATTTAAGAAAGAAAGCATTCTGTGCCGGAACAGGAAGTATGCCGAGACCCTGTGAGGTCTTTTTCTGGAAGAAAGAATACCCGATATATAAACCGTTCTCATTATCAGCCGGAATATCCCACGGAGTATCGAATTTTAATTCATTCCAGCCTTTTACAATATTCGGATCAGAATCGGAGGTTATGGTCGCCTCTACAAGATTCCCACCATCGAGGTCGCTACGCAGCCAGACAGTCAGCTCATCGACATTGAGACGGGAATACAAACCTGCTTTGACACCGTTAATCTGGTTGCCACCGTATGTATTGAGAGTGGAAGCGGGTATATAGATTGCACCTGATACCCATGCCTGACCCTCGCTGTATCTTACACTCTCGGTGGGAAGCTGATCAGCACAATATCCGAGATTCACATCGGATATCTGGGCATGTCCGGCCCCATAGAGACCAAGACATGCCAAGACAGTGATAATGAATTTTTTCATTATTCTTTCACAATGATTTTAGATGTTTTTACTGAACCATCACTGTAGGTTGTACGTACGATATTGACACCTTTGACAAGACCTCTTACACGAAGACCGTTAATGTCGTAGATCTCTGTTGAGATAGCTTCGGCATTGTTCTCCACTGTGTCCACACCGGATTCATTGTTCCACCGCTGCATATCGTAGATGAAAATATCATCAATTTTGAGTACGTACTGACCGTTGCAGTCGTGGTGACGGAAGAGAACTGTAATATCCTGATTTGCGTAATCGGCAAGGTCAATCACGTGCTCAACCCATTCGTCAGCAGATTCCGGTTCAAGAGTTTCTGAGAATACAGACTCAAGATTGTTGAGATTAGCCGGATCCTGAATTTCATCGGGAGTAGCTATATAGACACTGTAGTGTTCGGCATAGCGCTCGTGGTGGTGAGAAGCTGCATACCAGCGGAGCATAGCACCGTCCTCGGGAACAGTCACAACCGGTGAGATAAGCCAGTTGTTAGGTTCAATGGCACCCATATAGGTGTAGGAAGTTGACCCGAAGCAGTTGTCTCCTTCATGTACCCATTCCGGATGGAGACCCCAGAGATTGTAGCCGAGATTCCAGCAATCTCCGTCCATATCAGCATCATAGAAAGACCAATCGCTTCCCTGATTCTCAACGTCGCCGATAAGAAGTATACCTTCAGCTTCTTTTGTCGAACCGTAGCAATAAATGTCTACATCACCACCTGTGGTCTTGAAAGTGATAGTACCATCAAATTCACCCTCCTCAGAAGGATAGAACCATACACCTACCTGTGTAGTTTGATTAAACTGTATCTGGCCTGTAGGTACAACTCCATAGAAAGGATGGCTTGAAACGCAGTCAAGTACTTCAAGAGGTGCACTGCCTGTATTCTTAAGGGTTACTGTAGCGGTAAGGTAGCGGTTTTCACCTATATAAATCGGACGTTCGAATATAACTTCGTTGGTAGTCGCCTCAACGTCATGCTCCTTGAAGTCCTCTACACGAATACGGAAGTTTGAAATTTCCATACGGTCTTTCTCCGAGATAATTCCATCACCATTCTTGCTATAGCGGAAACGGAAGCTATGATTACCCGGTATGCTTATCAGATAGGCTCTCCAGGATTCTTCTTTGTCGACAACGTCTGAACTTGCATCACTCTGGTTGGGATACACATTCATTGTGCCTGAAGTCATGGGATGAGTCATTTCGATATATCCCATGTCGCCTATCCAGTAAGCGTTCTCCGGATCAGGACATGAACCATTAAGAACACCATCCCAACTTATATATCCGGCTTTACCTTCGGGAATAGTGAAGTCAATCTGGAACCATGACTCTGTAGCAATATCGTCAGCTTCGCCGGAGTTGGCATTATATGCCACACCGTTTTCAACCTCGAAAGGATAAGATTCATTGGTAGTAAAGGCGGTAACATACTCAGAGCCTAAAGTAACTACACTTGCGAAGTCTGCCATACGACGTACAAGACCTTTCACAACGGCAGTGAAATTACCGCCAGTCGTCTCGATAATAATCTCAGCCTCGTATTGTCCGGCCTCATTAGCACGGAGTATGACTGGTATGTCAATTGTCTCCAGAAGTCCTACCTGTGAAGAAGGACATGTGACAGTGAAATTGTCAGAAGAAGAAGTTACATTGGTAACTTTGAGAGGATTCAGGCCTTTGCTTCGGATAACAAGTACGCCTTGGCCTTCGATTCCGTTCTCATCTTTAATCATGAAGTTGCCGAGGTTAAGCTCAGGAGTTTCAAGCACTGCTGCATCGGCTTCAGCCGGAGTGCAAACAAGGTCAAGGTCGTACACATAAAGACCGTTCTTCTCATCACCTGTATAAGCGAGACCTTCATACTGGAAACGTACAGAGTGTTTGCCGGGGGCAAATTCCAAAGTTCCGGTAATATCATCTTCAAGACCGTTAAAGCTCTGAGCTGCTGCATCGGCGTCGTCAATGAAGTAACCACCGGCATTCTGGTACCAGTAACCTGTATTATTGCTTTGTCCTTTCCATGCAAATACGCCTAACTGACCATCGGGAACTTCAAATTCAATGTTGAGTTTGGAAGTTCCGGCACGGCCGTTGGTTGTAGAACGCGCTACTTGTGTGCCGTCAGCGATAGTAGTAATTTCAAACGGATATTCAATATTGGTTGTGAAAGTGAAGTCTCCGTTCTTTACAGCAGCTGAATAGTCAGGAGTGGGTATGGCTGTAGCTGTATAAAAAACAACGATAGGTTCGGGAGTAGTATTGTTACCATCATACTCGAGCGATACCATGCCCTCGAAG
>CAMWKC010000010.1 GCA_947174735.1 uncultured Porphyromonadaceae bacterium | reverse complement strand
CTTGTAGATTAGTTAATTTTTGTGTAGTTTTGTTGCAGTGTTTTTATATATTTTCAATAATTAAATACATAACATAATGACAAACAGCTACTCAACTTTAGGCCGTTATGCAGGCATAGCCATGTTGCTGACTGGAGCTACCGCATCGGCTCAGGCGTATGACAAACTTACAGTTGCTTCTGTCAGTCCGGCTGACGGCAGTGTAGTATGCCAGCTCAAACAGGTCGTACTTCAGCTCGATGGCGTAGCCGAAGAGGGCGTCGAATGGCAGAACAATCTTCAGGCACCGGTTTATGACGCTTCAGGTACACAGGTAACATACGTAACAGGCGCCGACAGCAATAGCGGCTTTATACTCCGTCTGTCATCTGCCATAACTGAAGCCGGCACATACACTATCGAGGTGCCCGAAGGTGCATTCTATACTCCCGACTGGGAGACCATGGAATGGCCTTTACCACCGGTTGAAGGTACTCAGAACGATGCATTCACACTTACCTATACGGTAGAACCTATGGACCCTGTAGTACTTGAGTACACCACTCCGGCTTCCGGAAGCACTCTCACACAACTCAATCAGGTTTCAGTAGAACTCAGTGGCGGTGACCCATTGTTCGGTATTGAGTGGAATTCAGCTCTCAAAGCAACCATCGTCAATCAGGATGGCGAGACTATGGAAGAGACAGCGACTATCCGCAACATGCCATCGGGTTATGTGATGAAGGTTTCAAAAACCATTACTACCCCAGGAACGTACACAATTACTATTCCCGCCGGTGCGCTATTCGCAATCAATGGCGATATGATGCCTGTTTACGGCACTGAGATCAAAGAAACAGAACTGGTTTATACCGTAGTAGAATCAGAACCAGTTGAATTCTACAGTTCAGATCCTGAAAACGGTTCAGTCGTGGCTCTTCTCGAGTACGTAGACACCTCATGGACTACAGATGTGGAATCTGATGTCGAAGAACTCTTTGTGACGAATGAAAACGGTGAAACCGTAACTACAGCCTTCCTCTATATTGAAGGTACTGACTGCTTCCTCACATTCGAAGAGGCTATAGTCGACAACGGTACCTATACTATAGTTATTCCCCAGAAGACACTTTTCGCTTTTGACTCCGAAGGTAACCGCATCGTTGACAACTACAATGAGGAAGTAATTCTTACCTACACTGTTGAAAACAACGTAGGTGTGACCAGTATCGCTGAGGCCGCTAAATCTATACGTGTTATAAACGGTACAGTTAGCGTACGTGGTTTCGAGAATCCCACAGTCGAAGTTTATGATCTCACCGGTCGTCGTGTCAACACTGCTTCTAAGCTGCTCCCAGGCCTCTACATCATCAAGGCCTCCGATGCCGCCGCTTCTGTTGTTGAACGCATACTCGTAAAATGATATTGCTCCAAGACTCAGTTTTATAAACAATTTGTTTGTATACTGACTGAAAAAATTGCCTCATTCTGTTACAGAATGAGGCAATTTTTCATAAATAGATTATATCAGGATTTCGGTTTGCGGTTAGGATTAGCCGGGAACCAGCCTTTTCTGACTCTTTCTTCCTGTTCGATGACTTCTTTAATGCTCCAGAAACAACTGAAAGCCGTAACGCCTAAGAGAGCGGAGAAGAAAAGAGAGCTGACAATAAGGGAAAGAATAAGAGTTACTACACCGGCTATAGTGAAATAGATCCGGCATTTCTTCTGACCGAGGTAATATTCGCCTTTAATTACCAAAGGGTGAAAGACTCCTATTATTATAAAGGTAGCGGCACCGAGAAGAATGCCGCCGAAATTAAAAATATCGGTGATGTCAGTCATGAAATATGAACGGGAAAGTTATGGAAATTATAAGCAGAGAAAAAGAAAACTTAGCAGGAAAGCATCATTCGTCAGTCGGTACAAGCGGACCTTTGACATAGAGCATTTCGGTACGGCGTGCACAGGTTTCACATGCAGGATAGATATAATGGGTGTGGTCAGTGGAGAAGACACGCATTGCTACGGCAGCACGTGTGGCCGGACGATGACAGATTTCGTGAGCGCACTCTACGGCCGGACGTCCGGTGGCAGTTTCCCAGAGAATCAGACGTTTGTCACGTTCACCTGTATCACCGAGAGCATAATTACCCATTACATTTTTAACTACGGTTATACCGTTATCAGCTATTATTGAAGCCATTTGGCAGATTATAAATTTTAGAATACAATAAAAGAAAATTTCAGAGAGCACCTTGCTCTATAAGAGTAGCAACACGTTCTATTATAGCATCTTCTTCGTTTTTTTCAGGGTGAAACCCGGCCTTCATATTCATACCGAAGAAACGGCCGAATGTCTGCCAGAAACCTGCACGGAAAGACCCTAAGAATGCTTTGACAATATTAAATGAGGATTGATCAGTCTCACGGTTGATGAGTTTAAGCAGTATTTTACCCTGATTCTTAGTCATATTCTTGACTACAGGCTTATATTGATCGAAGATGTCACTCTCAAGTTTCTTGAGATGTTTTTCGCGTGTCTTTTTATCAGGGATGGTTTGTATATATTCATACGTCTCACATAAAGTAGAAAAAGCCAACTTAGCGTATGGAAGTGTCTTGCGCACATCACGCACAGTACGCCAGTAAAATTCCTCCTGTTTCTTATTCTTAAATCTCAAAGGAGGATATACTACTATATCTTTGAATACGGTCATACGTACCGAATCACCGTATTCATCTACAAACCTGTAAAATCCCTTATAAGCTGTCACCTTTACTTTCGGAGCTTCAGTAGGCGCAGGCACAGCAGGAGGCTCAGTCTTCCGAGCCATAGCTCCGAAAACCAGTAGAAACATCAGTATGGAGAGAAACTTACGCATAATCTTATCAAGTCTGACGGAATCTATAATAACAGGAAATTATCAAATCCCTTATACAATAGAGATAATCTGTTCCAAAGGTTTTTGCAAAAGAGAAGCTATAGCGGTATCAATCATTCCACTTTTACGTAATGTAAGCACAATAGCACGCAATTCTTCGGCACATCCTTCGGCACGTCCGGCATTCTTACCTTCGCGATAACGTGAAGTTTCGATAGAGTGGAGAATACTCAGTTGCTTCTGATCTCTCTCATACTCCCGGCGTTCTTGCGGTGTCAGCGATTCTATCTCACCCACCTGCTGCAGGCGGCTGAAAGCCTCGTCGCGGGCTGCAAAAGGTATCTCCCTCATTTCAGGCATATTTTTTAGTGAATATATCCAGCGTTGTAGTTCCGTCTCACATTCTTCAGTACTTACTTTATCAAACACCGGCAATTGAATATAAAGATAACGCTGTCGATCGCTTACAGGTTGACGTGTTTCAAGATCGCAATACCCACGGTCAAGTACCAGACGACGGTCATCTCCCGGCAGAATAAAATTAGTAAAACAGATACTGTATACCGACTCTATACGAAAATCCCACTTGCCTCGCTGCATCTGTTCCGCTATAGAACGACAGTTATAGCATATCATACGATCTTCAAAATTATCATGAGCCTCAAGCTGCATTTCAAGTATAATATGTCGTCCTGACTGTGTTCTACAATGTATATCGTTTATAGCCGTTCGGTTGCATGTGCTGTCACGGGGAATCTCTTTGTCAGCATAATTCAGGTCAACTATAGGTTCATAAAATGGTCTGCCTTCCAGCAAAGCATTGAGAAAACTTATAAGTATAATTTTATCTTTTTCTTTGCCGAACACTATTTTAAAACCTGTATCCGTAAACGGATTGAAAAAGCGTGGTTTCATATCAACAGCTTTTATATATCACAAATTTACCGCTTTAATTCGGATTTACCAAACTTTTTTCACTCCTGCACCATGGAGAGAAGAACAAATATCGCGTCCGGACCGTAACGCATGAGAAGGTCAAGGAGAGGGACACAGGGACGGTAAACCCGAGCATACTCAGAACAGATATCCTGTAGACGAAGATGCTCTGCATGAGAGAGCATAGCGAAAGAACGTAGTGTATCAGCCGGTAGAAATAAAGCGGTCTGTAGACCATGAAGACATTCACACAATTCATATAATGGATTACCTTCTACATCGTTATAGGCAGCTGTAAGGCTATCATACAGATGATCGAAATAGGCAGTCCGGCCATAAAGAGCATTAAACGCACCGAGATGTACCGAAGGCCAGCGTCCGTGACCGGACATACGCACATCTTCGGGACGCAGACGCTTCAGTATACCGCTACCTCCTTCGACAGCTACACTAAGACGGATCTCACCCGACGGAGAAGGCAGTACACAGTGTGTAAAGTCACGCGGACGAAGTTGACAGGCTGATGAAGCGGCAGTCCGTGCCGCCGCTTCACTGTTACCTTGCAGACGCCGATGCAACCACTCGGCATACCACTGCTGTGTGGCCAGATAAGGCACACACGGCAGTGACTGTACAGAAGATTCCGAGGTCAAGGAACATATCATGGATACAGAAGTCAGCGTTATTCAGTCTTCTGTCCTAATTTACTCCAAGCCTTTTCGGACTGACTCTTGTCAGGATTGGCATCGCGTAATATACGGTCCGTACGTATCCTGCCGTCAAACAGATCTTTCTCTTCATCAAGAGAAACAATGACAAACATCGGAGAACCCACAATATGATCTTCAGGTACAAAACCCCAGTAACGCGAATCAGCCGAACGGTCACGGTTATCACCCATCATCCAGTAGTAATCATATTTGAAAGTATAGTATTCCGCAGGCTTACCGTTGATATATATGGTTCCATCCGGTTCCATACGCAGATCATTACCTTCATAAGTGCGTATGGCACGCTCGTAAATAGCATAATTCTCCGGAGTAAGATGTAGAGTGACACCACGCTGCGGGATCCAGAACTCACCCATGTCGGGACGTGTCCAGCCGTAACCGGCACCTAAGGGGAACACACCGCTCATATCGTACATACCGCTTTCTGATTCTTTAATAAGATGTCCTGTCACTTCAGGCCATTTCTCAACCTTAGCTTTCATAGCAGCTGTCAGCGGTACATTATAATACGCTCTTCCGGTGTACTGATTTACAGCCGGTGCCGACCCGTGATCATCACGGCGTACGCCTATCTCACTCCATTTCTCATCCGAAATCCTACCCGACACAGGTATTATATAATTAAACTGTACGTTGTCAGGCGGAGTCATAGGTTCGCCGTTAATATAAATCACGTCATCACGTATGGCCAGACGGTCGCCAGGCAGACCTATGGCACGCTTCACATAATTCTCACGTCGGTCAACAGGACGCCATATCAGTTTACCGAAAACTTCGGGATGAGCCTTTATATACGCTTTAGGGTCTTCGATACCGTTGTTTCGGAGTTCATAACATATCTGATAATAGTCCGGATTTTGTATCTTCAGTGCCACAGTATCACCTTGCGGAAAATTAAACACCACAATATCACCGCGTTCTATCTGACGAAGGCCGGCAAGACGATGGTATTCAAGCTGCGGAGTCTCTATATAACTTTTAGTACCGATTATCGGCATAGTATGCTGTGCAAGGGGAAAGTGAAGCGGTGTCATAGGCACACGCGGACCATATATAGTTTTATTCACCCACAGATAGTCACCTACAAGCAGTGACTTCTCAAGACTCGACGAAGGTATCTTATAATTCTGACCGATAAAGGCAAAAATCAGATACACAAGTATAAGAGCGTAGATTATAGCGTCTACCCAACCCATCACGGTACGTGTAGCACCTTTGGTATTTTTCCACCATGTCCAAGGTATATAACCCGTTATATATATATCTATGAGCAACAGCCATATCAGTGCCAGCCAGGGATTACCCATCCAGAATACCCATAGAAACAGCACTGCTGTCACAAGAGCGAATCTCAGCCAGCGCGTGGTCTTGACATTAGATATACGTCCTTTCAGGTCGGTCAGAAACGAATCTTTCTCTATTATATTCTTTGTCATAATGATGTCAGGAGTTTTGATATTTGAAAATAGCTTCAGAATCCGAGCATATCATCAATAGTATACAGACCCGGTTTACGGCATTTAAGCCATTCAGCCGCCAGCACTGCACCGAGCGCGAAACCACGGCGACTCTTGGCCGAATGAGTGAAAGTCAGTGTATCAGCATCTGAATCCCAGATGACAGTATGTATACCCGGCACCTCACCCTCGCGGCGATGACCTATCGGAAGCTGACCGGCAGCCACGGCTCCTCCGGCGTCAGGCTCCTGCCATCCGTCGAGACGTTCCACCTCACCTACGATAGTTTCAGCAAGAGTTATAGCCGTTCCGGAAGGATGATCAAGTTTATGAACGTGATGTACTTCCTCCATACTGCACGAATACTGCGGAAATCTGTTCAACAGATGTGCCATATACCGGTTGACAGCCTTAAAAACATTGACACCTATCGAGAAATTAGATGACCACAACAATGTACCTAAGCCCTTATCACACATCTGTCGCACCGAAGGCATCGACTCAAGCCAGCCGGTAGTACCACATACTACCGGAACACCGGCCGTAAAGGACGCCAGTATATTGGACAGTGCAACCTTAGGCTGCGAGAACTCTATGGCCACATCAGCGCTACGGAAAGCTTCCGATTCAAGCATATCAGTGTTGTGGTTATCTATCGTGCACACTATACTATGACCTCGCTCACGGGCCACTTCCTCAACGACATGACCCATACGGCCATATCCTATTATCGCGATTTTCATTATATCCGTTTTGATAGTTGACAGGTTTGAAGCCGGCTGCAGCCGACAATTATATTGACACTCACCCGGCAGCATGGTTTAGAAACCAAACGCTATGTTGTCCACATAAAGAGCTATACCTTCCGTACCGATAAAGGGCTCGCCACAACTGGACGAAGCCATTAACAATACATGCGTAGGCTGTGCATCAGCAGGGGCCCACCCCACTTCATGCACCGGAACCAGCTTCCCTTTTGAATTACGTGCGTAATAAGCTTTATCGCCGTCCAACAGACCCATCCACGGCTTATACCATGGCTGATGCGTTATATCCCCGTAATGTATATCCATACGATGACCGCGTGTCAGAGGCACACTCTTTGAATAGCGTTCACGGGCAGTTCCTACTCTATGGGCATAAAGATTACCGTCCTTATCTTCCCAGCGACGCTGCAACAGACAATAGATTTCAGCATTATCACGTCCCGACAGAGTTTTCTTAGGACTAAGGCCGGTTGAACGCACACGTGAGTCAGTAGCCGGCATATCTACTTTGTAGTCAAATACCAATGCCACAGGACGTTTGGTATACGGCACACCCATTTCCATTTTCTTAAACGGGCCTTTGGTCGAAGTTATAGGCTCAAATATACGGCCGAGAAATATGGAACCGGCCACCATGACATCCATGTTAACCAGACCGAGCACTTTCACCTGTTCCATTTTAGTACGGCAACAGGCCATAATATTACCGTTGACTTCAACGGGACTAACCGTATTTGAAGCTTTGACCACTCCGGATACCTTGGCATAGACATTGCTGGTAGCCCATGGCGAGCCACCTTGATTCATATATGGTTCATTACCTGTTATCTTACGTGTCGGAGCTATTTCATAGACAGTCTTGTGATTTCCGCCTATGAGTTTCGATTCAGTTATATCACGTGTCACCCAATTGGAGAAATCAGCGTATTTTATAGGTTCCAAAGTAAGCGCCAGACCTTGTGCTATATATAAAAAGATAGCAGCTGTGACGAGTATATGCCGTAGATACATATAGCTTGAACAATTTATGACTGCAAAAGTAGTCAATTCTCGTCAAGTCCGCAACTTACTTATGTTACTTATGCTTAAGGGTGCGTAATACATTGTCCGCCCATTCCGAACGAACATCCGAATTGAGCATAAGACAAGTCAACTGAGCGTCATTAGAAGGTAATACAACCAATGTGACATGCAGATTCTCCAGCTCACCGGTAGCTATAGCACCGTTTATTCCGTTTATCTTAACTTTGCTTACTTTGGTATCACTCATCTGTAGAGTCCGAGCCGTATCACGGCATATATCCAGGGCCCTTTTCTGATTGTATCCCCTTCCTTCCTCAACAGTCAGCATCGTAGCGAAACTTCCGTCCGGATAAGCAGCTTTAAGTCCCTGAGCCATTGAAATTTCAGCACCGTACGGCACTTCACAGCCGAAGCCTTTATGCTCAATAGTCTTATAACCGTCTATAGATTGCGGCATAGTTGTGAAATCAGCTGTAGCCGGTATTTCTATAGAATCGGGAAGAGTCACAGGCACCTGTGCGAAACCTGTAAGTGATAAAAATGATAAAGCTAATGTGATAAGTGTGGTTTTCATAGTTTTCAGTCTGATTTTAATTAAGAAATATTAAGAAATGCCGCTGTCGAGGCCGCAATACTATCGGTCAGTTCCATACCGGCGGCTTGCGACAGAGCAGCTATAACTTCAGTTATTTCTACCGGAGCTTCGTCTGTCTCAGCCAGCAACCGGTCATAAGGTACTATAGCGAGTGCCTCAGGATTAAAACGGATGCCGAAAGACAGCCATAATCCGGCCTTAAGCAACATCTCGGCAACTGTAGGCTTTCCGCGAAATCCATGTATAGCCCATGGCATCACAGGAACAAGATCACGACGCAGACCGGTGATTACGTCGTGAGCCTTGACTTCATGTATAATCAACGGTTTGTGCAACTGTTCAGAAAGTTCGACATGGTGACGGAATGTCAGCAACTGCCGGAACATCGGAGCTCCCTTCATAGGGTCGATACCACATTCGCCTATGGCAACAACTTGCGGATGTGCAGCCGTCTCATCAAGCAAAGTAAGGTCTTCCGGCGAAGGCACACCATCCCACGGGTGCAGCCCTACTGAATACAGCTGACCTTCCACAGGGCTGAAATCACGGGGAGAAACACTTATTACAGCCTGTGGCTGCGGAGCGGGATGATGTGTATGAATATCAAGCAGAGACATAATAATGTTTTTAACTGTAATCCTTACGGTACCGGGTCATATCCGCTACCTCCCCAGGGATGGCAGCGTGCGATGCGGCGCAGAGCCAGCCAAAGGCCTTTGAAGGGGCCGTGACGGCGAATAGCTTCGATAGCATACTGACTACAGGTCGGCTGATAACGGCAGGCGGCAGGCAGCATGGGTGAGATACATAGCTGATAAAAGCGAATCGGCAATACCAGCAGGAAGATTATGGCACGGCGTATCATGACGATTGGGATTCATTAGCGCAAACCGTTTGCTGCGAAGCAGCAGCCAGCATCTTCTGAAGTAATAACTCCATTTTGCGCGATATGGTTTTGTAATCCAGATTTTTGTCAGCGAGATATATGAACCCCATCTGCAACGAGCGACATTCAGGATGTGCCGTCAGCCACATACGTAGCGGCTCGCGTCCGAGACGATAGGATTCGCGTATACGCCGACGCATCAGCACCCGGTCCACAGCCCGGCGGCGCTTCTTTTTAGGTATGGTGATGAGCATCTGTAACGGACCGATACGCGGTGGTACTCCGTTACGGAACGAAGCTTCGAGTGTTTCAGCAGTCATTACCCGCCACACAAGGCGCAGAGGGTACACATACACCGAACCTCCGTCACGGAAAAGACTGTCTACAAGACTTTTGTGACGCAGCTTCTCCGCTTTACGCAGGGTCAGACGACACGGTGCCGACGCAGGCAGAGACAATGATTCGTTATCTTGCGGGGTTGAAATCATGGTGCAAATTTACTCAAAAATAGTCACTATTTAACTATATATATTTGCTATGATACGGTTTTTAAATAATTTTGCAGATGATATTAATCTATCCATTCACAATACCATGACTGCACGCACCCTTCACTACATAACGTTCATACTCGTTTTGACACTATTAGGCAGCTGTCGTCAGAACAATAGTAGCGCAGACACTTCGCGCTGGAATCTCCGGGCTTATACTCCTACATACGCCAGTCATTTCACTATCGACAGTTGCGCTGATGCAAGTAGCGTTATTATTACTGTCAATAACCCATGGCAGGGAGCGGGAGAAATCAGCGAACAGTTATTTGTATGCAGAAACGGAGAAAAGGCTCCGGAAGGTTTCAAAGGTCAGGTTCTTCAGAAGCCTCCCCGCCGTGTCGTGGCCATGTCTTCCACACATATAGCTATGCTTGAGGCAATAGGAGCTGACAGTACCCTGGCGGGAGCTGCCGGTACGGCCTATATTAACAGTGAGCGTGTACGTAACCGTCTTGACAGCATATCAGACATCGGATATGAGGGTAATGTCAATTATGAACGGTTAGCTGCTCTTGACCCGGACCTTGTGCTGCTGTACGGTATCAACGGTGCAAGCAGCATGATACCTCGTTTGCAGCAATTAGGTGTACCTTATCTGTATGTAGGCGATTATCTTGAAGAATCTCCGCTCGGCAAAGCGGAATGGATGGTTGCTGTGGCTGAAGCCATGGGCTGTCGCGCACGCGGTGATTCGGCGTTCGCACCTATTCCGAAACGTTACAAAGAGATAGCTGCCAAGGCAGCCGCTGCTTCCACACGTCCGAAAGTAATGCTTAATGCTCCTTATGCCGACGCATGGATGTTGCCGCCCGAAGGTAGCTATGCCGTGCAGCTTATCAGTGATGCCGGCGGTGAATATGCCGGTCCGCATAATAACACTACCTCCTCAGTTCCTGTAGGTAGTGAGGAAGCTTATATGTTACTTGACAGCTCAGATAAATGGATAAATGTAGGCTCGGCGGCTACTCTCGGTGAACTGCGCCGTCTATACCCGCGTCTGGCTGATACACCTCCGTTAGCCAACAGCGAAGTTTACAATAACACCTTGCGTTACACTTCCGGCGGAGGTAATGACTACTATGAATCAGGAGTAGTACATCCCGACATCATATTACGTGACCTCGTTAAGATACTTCATCCAGAACTGGTCAACGAAGAGTTTGTATATTATCGCCGATTACCTGAAAAATGAATATATCAAGTCATTGGAATCCGGCACGCCGCACTCTGCTGTTTATCTTCATATCCGCGGCATGTCTACTGCTTTTTGCTCTTGACCTGTGCGTAGGCGATGTTAATCTTCCGCTGCGGCAGGTATGGAACGCTCTGACCGGAGGCGACTGTCCGCGTGCCACAGCCGCTATAGTGCTCGGCATACGTCTTGTGAAAGCCATCGTGGCCGTAATGGCCGGAGCGGCATTAGGAGTAAGCGGTCTGCAGATGCAGACTCTGTTCCGCAACCCGTTAGCCGGACCGTATGTACTTGGCATCAGTTCGGGTGCCGGATTAGGTGTGGCTCTGTTTCTGCTCGGTGCGCCCCTCCTCGGTGCATCGGCATGGTCATTAGGCTTCGGTATAGCCGGCGCTGCATGGATAGGGTCTGCCGCCGTACTGGTGCTTATGGCTGTGGCAGCCGCACGGCTCAGAGACATACTTGCGCTTTTAGTATTAGGTATGATGCTCTCTTCAGGAGTAAGTGCCGTAGTCCAGATATTACAGTATCTCAGCAAAGACGATGCTCTTAAAGCATACGTAATATGGACTATGGGATCGCTCGGCGAAGTTACTTCCGACCAGCTTCTGATACTGGTACCGGCTGTAATAGCCGGTCTGGTACTGGCCGTGGCTACTGTAAAACCGCTCAATCTGTTACTCTTCGGTGAAGAATACGCACGCACTATGGGTCTTAATCTCCGTAAGTCCCGGGCACTGATTTTTGCTTCGACTACTCTGTTAGCCGGTACAATTACGGCCTATTGCGGACCTATAGGTTTTATCGGCCTTGCCATGCCGCATGTGGCGCGTATGTTGTTCGGTTCGTCTGACCACAGGGTACTTATTCCGGCCACTGTGCTGACAGGCGCCGCCGTATTGCTGATATGCGATGTTATCTCAAAAGCTTTCGTACTTCCTATCAATGCTATCACAGCACTTTTAGGCATTCCTGTCGTGGTATGGATAGTGCTGCGGCGAAGATAAATATATATACTTCATGATAACCCTCCGCGATTTCACCATAGGTTTCGGCCGACGCGAACTGCTCAGTCACGTCGATGCGAGTTTCTCCGACGGCTGTCTCACGGCCCTACTCGGCCGTAACGGTACAGGCAAATCAACTATGCTGCGTGCCATAGCACGACTCAACACCGCTTATACAGGCACCGTGACTATCGACGGAGCCGACACCGCTACACTGAGCGGCATAGAAATGGCACGTCGGCTTGCTTTCGTCACTACCGAACGCACACGCATACCGGGGCTCACATGTGCTGACGTTGTAGGTATGGGACGTGCTCCCTATACAGGCTGGAGCGGCCATCTTCATCCTACTGACCACGCTATAGTAGCCGAAGCACTACGCAGCACAGGTATGCAGGACTATGCCGAGCGTTATATGCAGAGCATGAGCGATGGCGAATGTCAGCGTGTCATGATAGCACGTGCTCTCGCTCAGGATACAGCCAATCTGCTGCTCGACGAACCGACATCATTTCTCGACATGCCTAACCGTTACCAGCTCGCCACACTGCTGCGTCGTCTTGCCCATGACAGAGGGAAATGTATCATCTTCTCTACTCATGAACTCGATATAGCACTGCATATATGTGACACCATAGCTCTCGTAGATAACGGACGTCTGCATCATCTTCCGACCCGTGATATGGCCGATTCCGGCCTTCTCCAGCGTCTCTTCGCTATCGAAGGACTTGACTTCGACCCATTGCGCGGTTTCTTAAAAACAGAAGTACGCTCTGACTTCGGATGAGGGATAGAAATAATAAACTAACTATATGGGTATCAGTCTTATTAACTTTTATTAACTCTTATTCCTTCCTTTTGCTTACAGATATTATCTACCTTTGTCAATATTAATCACAAACTTATAATAACAGGCACGGCTGTATCGAGTCTGCCGTGCAGAAACAAAACTTTAAATCTTGAAACCCATAGCTCTTGTGACCGGTGCCACCAGCGGCATCGGTGAGGCATGTGCCCGGCGTCTGTTAGCTGCCGGTTACCGCGTGATAATGACAGGCCGCAATGTCGCCCGGCTTAACGCCCTGCGTGACGAACTTGGGCCCGACACGCTGCCTCTTGTGTTCGATGTACGTGACCGTGAAGTGGCCGAAATGTGTGTGGCCTCGCTCCCTGAGGCATGGAAAGCCATTGACGTGCTTGTTAACAACGCAGGCCTCGCACTCGGACTCGACCGCGAATATGAAGGCGATTACCGTGACTGGGACACGATGATAGACACCAATATCAAGGGACTGCTCTATATGACCCGTGCCGTAGTGCCAGGTATGGTGGAACGTGGCCGCGGACATGTAGTCAACATCGGTTCTGTAGCCGGTGACGCTGCCTACGCCAACGGCAATGTCTATTGCGGCACAAAGGCAGCTGTCAAGAGCATCACCGATGGCCTGCGTATAGATGTGGCCCACACACCGCTGCGCGTCACTCTGATTAAGCCCGGTCTTGTCGAAACTAACTTCAGTAATGTCCGCTTCCATGGTGACAATGAGCGTGCCGATGCTGTCTATCGCGGCATCGAGCCCCTCACCGGCATCGATATAGCCGATGCGGTGGTCTACTGCGTGCAGGCTCCCGCCCATGTCCAGATAGCCGAGATGCTTATTCTCGCTACCCACCAGGCCTCAGGTAGCGTCATCGTCCGCGAATAAAAGTTTACCAGTGCGAAGCTGCCAAAGCCGTAAAAATAACATTACCGGCGCGAAGCTGGTTACCGCCGCGGCTCCTGCCGCGCTGCCCTTTATAAGCTGAAAACAGGGGGCCTCGGTTTAAACCGAGGCCCCCTGTTTTCAGCTTATAAAGGGCAGTTAGAGCTTTGCCTTGATAGCGGCGGTCTCATTCTCATAGCCGGGCTTCTCAAGCAGAGCAAACATGTTCTTCTTGTAAGCCTCCACACCGGGTTGGTTGAAAGGATTCACACCGAGTATATAACCAGAGATGCCGCAAGCCTTCTCAAAGAAATAAATGAGCTGACCCATAGTGTGCTCATCAAGAGTGTGCACCTTGATACGGATATTAGGCACACCACCGTCTACATGAGCAAGCAGAGTACCGAGTTCGGCCATCTTGTTTACTTCATCGACACGCTTACCGGCGATATAGTTGATACCGTCGAGATTAGCGGCATCCTCAGGAATACGGTGCTCCACACAAGGTTCCTCAACCGAAATCACGGTCTCGAAGATTGTGCGTTCGCCTTCCTGAATCCACTGGCCCATCGAGTGCAAATCAGTGGTAAGGTCTACAGAAGCCGGGAAAATACCTTTGCCTTCCTTACCTTCACTCTCGCCATAGAGCTGTTTCCACCACTCCGAGAAGTAGTGCAGTTTGGGATTGAAGTTGACAAGTATCTCTATCTTCTTACCGCTTTCATAAAGTGCGTTACGCATACGTGCGTAAGTCTGTGCGATGTTGTCATCACCGGGATGCTTCGTAGCTTCCTCCATAGCGGCAGCACCGGCTATAAGTTTAGTAATATCGAAACCGGCTACAGCTATAGGCAGCAGACCTACCGGAGTGAGCACTGAGAAACGTCCGCCTACATTGTCAGGAATTACGTATGTTTCGTAACCTTCCTGAGTGGCAAGAGTACGCAGTGCACCCTTGCTGGCGTCGGTCACAGCAACGATAAGGTCTTTGGCAGCTTCCTTACCGGCCTGCTTTTCGAGCTGGTCTTTAAGCATACGGAAAGCGATGGCAGGTTCGGTCGTTGTACCTGACTTCGAGATTACGATAATACCGAATTTCTTACCTTCGAGCAGCTTCGAAAGTTCTGACATGTATTCCTCACCGATATTCTGACCGGCGAAAAGCACTTTGGGCTCGTTAGGTTTCGGACCGTAAAAGTCAGCGAACATATTGGACAGTGCCGAAATCACGGCCTTGGCACCGAGATAGCTTCCGCCTATACCGACGCATACCACATAGTCGCAGTTAGCACGCAGACGTGCGGCGGTCTTGTTGATACGGTCGAGAAGATCAGCCGGTGTCTCCGAGGGAAGTTTCTGCCAGCCAAGGAAATCATTACCCGCACCTGTACCCATATCGAGTGTGGTAAGAGCGGTTACTGACTTGTCCTTAAGGGCTTCATACTGCTTGAGAGCAAAATATTCAGCATACTGAATATCAAGATCGATTGTTTTCATTGTCTTTATAATAGGTTATCTGATAATATAAGCCGTCCGGAGGCTGTTTTGTTCAGTCACCGGACGGCTTATATTCACTTGAAACAGTCGGATATCGAACGCAAGGCTCTGCGCGGATTGCGGCCTTCGTAAAGTATCGAGTAGATACACTCGGCTATCGGCATGTCTACACCGCAGCGCTGTGCGTTAACCTCGTGTATGCACTTGGTGCCGTAATAACCCTCGGCCACCATATCCATTTCCATAATGGCTGCTTTGACACTCAGTCCCTTACCTATCATAGCACCGAAGTTATGATTGCGCGAAAAGCGGCTGTACGATGTTACAAGCAGGTCGCCTAAATAGGCCGAACGGCAGATGTCACGCTCTATAGGTGATATAGCGTCTACAAAACGGCGCATTTCGCGCACGGCGTTACATACTGTCATAGCCATGAAGTTATCACCTGCTTTCATACCGCTGATTATACCGGCGGCTATGGCATAGACATTCTTGAGCACAGCACCGTATTCTATACCTTCGACGTCCGAACTGGTTATAGTCTTCATCTTCTTACCGGCGAGACAGGCTGCAAATTCGGCACTCTTATGCAGGTCATGACACCCGATGGTAAGATAGCTCAGACGGTCGAGAGCTACCTCTTCGGCATGACAGGGACCGCCTATCACCATAAGATTCTGTTCGGCACAACCGAAACGCTTCATAAAGTAATCGGTGACTATCAGATTGTCATCCGGCACTATACCCTTGACAGCCGAAACTATATTCTTACCCGAAATATCTACTGTAAGATTGTCAATATGCGTTTTCAGATAAGGTGAAGGCACAGCCACAACCAGCGTGTCGGCATGGCTGCATACATCGTTTATATCGTCGCTGAAATCTATACGTGCCGTGTCGAAATTGACATCGGTCAGATACATCGGATTATGACCGTATTTTATGAAACCTTCTATACGGTCACGGCGACGCATATACCACAGCAGCCTGTCGGTATTGGCTGCTAACAGTTTGGCAAGTGCGGTGGCCCAGCTTCCGCCACCCAACACTGCTATTCTGCCTATCGTACTCATACCTGTGCGGGATTTTCGTCACCGGCAGCGGCTTCGTCACCCTCAGCCTTGGTCTGTTTCTTTTCGGGACGCATCTGAGGGAACAGCAACACTTCCTGTATGGTGGTCTGGCCTGTAAGCAGCATGGCGAGACGGTCCATACCCACACCTAAGCCCGATGTCGGCGGCATACCGTACTCAAGAGCGCGGATAAAGTCATGGTCGATTATCATAGCCTCGTCGTCACCCTTGTCAGAAAGTTTCATCTGTTCTACGAAGCGCTCATACTGGTCAATCGGGTCATTCAGCTCGCTGTAGGCATTGGCTAATTCCTTACCGTTTACCATAAGTTCGAAACGTTCGGTAAGTTCGGGATTATGACGGTGACGCTTGGTAAGCGGTGACATCTCTATAGGATAGTCGATAATGAACGTAGGCTGTATGAAACTGCCCTCGCACTTCTCGCCGAAAATCTCGTCTATCAGTTTTCCTTTACCCATCGAGTCTTCGACTTCTATACCGTTAGCCTTGCAGAAAGCACGCAATTCCTCTTCGGTTTTGCCGGTTATATCGAAGCCTGTGGCGTCGAGTATAGCCTGTGTCATGGTTACACGTGGATAGGGAGCTTTGAAATTTATCACGTTGTCACCTACCTGCACTTCTGTCGAACCGTTGACATCTATGGCTATCTTCTCCAACATACGCTCGGTGAAGTCCATCATCCAGTTATAATCCTTGTAAGCTACGTATATCTCCATAGCCGTAAACTCCGGATTGTGGGTACGGTCCATACCTTCGTTGCGGAAATTCTTCGAAAACTCATACACGCCCTCAAAACCTCCTACTATCAGACGCTTTAGATAAAGCTCATCGGCTATACGCATATAGAGGTCAATATCGAGAGAGTTATGATGTGTGATAAACGGACGTGCCGAGGCACCGCCCGGTATCGACTGTAGTATAGGAGTCTCTACCTCCACATAACCGTGAGCGTTAAAGAAGTCGCGCATAGAGTTGAACATGCGTGTACGCTTCAGGAATATCTCTTTCACACCCGGATTCACCACAAGGTCAACATAGCGGCGGCGGTAACGTTGTTCCGGGTCAGTGAAGGCATCGTATGCCTTACCGTCTTTCATTTTGACGATAGGCAGCGGACGCAGACTCTTGCCGAGCACGGTCAGCTCACTGGCATGTACCGAAATTTCACCTTTCTGCGTACGGAATACATAACCCTTTACACCGATAAAGTCACCTATGTCAAGGAGTTTCTTGAACACCACGTTATACATATCCTTATTCTCGCCCGGACACAGGTCATCACGGCTGATATACACCTGTATACGACCTTCGGAGTCCTGAAGCTCAACAAAGCTTGCCTTACCCATGATACGACGGCTCATGATACGGCCCGCTACACTGACCTCGCGTGGCGGGGTAAGATTATCGTCAAAGTTTTCCTTGATTTCCACCGAATATCCTGTCACGGGATACTCGGCAGCGGGATAGGGTTCTATACCCATGTCGCGCAGTGCCTGCATACTCTGGCGACGTCCGATTTCCTGTTCGGAGAGTTCCTGCTGAATTGCCATATTGTAATATTCTTTGTCTGTCAGTTCTGATTTGATATGTCTTTTTCAAGTACGGATGACATTGGCATCATGAATACCGTGTCTCCATAGCATATAACACACTATCAAAATGCAAATCTACATAAAATCGATGAAATATCGTATCAGTATCACATTTTTTTCATCATATTGCACTCCGCAACTTCTCTCCTGACAGCAGAAATATCAGCCCTACCCCCGATATATTGCGCGCAAAAATGTTGTCTCTGCTTCTGTCAGCGGAACAACAGATGCTGTATTATGCTTTCTCCTTCCGAGTAGGGATAAGGCAGCAGGCATACCGCAGCTAACAGTATATGTCTCTTATACAAATCTCCGCGCCCACGAGACTCCTGAGCATATCGTATGCCGTATTCTGCTTGAAAAAAAAAAAGGGGGGTGGGGGGGGGGGGGGGGGGGGG
>CAMWKC010000009.1 GCA_947174735.1 uncultured Porphyromonadaceae bacterium | reverse complement strand
AAACAAACAGAATCAACATGAAAACCGTAATGCACATTAAGTTATTTTTCATGCTTCTTCTGCTTACTATCGCCGGCCACAATATCCCGGCTATAGCACAGAACATAGAAGTCAAAGGCGTGGTAATAGACGCCTCGACTGAGGAACCGCTGATCGGGGCCACGGTGAGAGTAAAAGACTCCACTATCGCAGATGCCACCAATATTGATGGTGAATTTACTCTGAAAGGAGTCAGTGAGAAGGCTACTCTTATCGCCAGTTATGTCGGATACAAGACACAGGAGGTAAAACTCGGAGGCCGTAGTGTAATAGAGATACGTATGACTGAAGATGCCAGCCTTCTTGACGAAGTCGTTGTGGTAGGCTACGGCACAATGGATAAAAAAGAGGTTACTTCAACAGTAGCACACATAGGCTCAGAAGATTTTCTTGCGTCAAGTTCACTTGACCCTACCATGATGATTCAGGGTAAAGTTCCCGGTGTCTCAATTACCAATACAGGTGTAGGCGACCCGAATAATCAGGCTTCGATTCAGATACGCGGCGTTTCATCGCGTTCGGCAGGTCTTGGTCCGTTGATTGTAATAGACGGAGTGCCCGGCGGCAACCTCACAAACCTCAATCCTAATGACATTGCCAGTTTCGATATTCTTAAAGACGGTGCGGCGGCAGCTATATACGGCACCAGAGGTTCAAACGGTGTGATAGTAGTCACTACTAAAAAAGGTTCGCGTGACGGCGCTGTGCATACTTCCTATATAGGTTCTGTTACCGCCAATGTAGCCAACCATGAACTGAAAATGCTCGATGCCGAATCTTACCGTACCCTCAGGGCTGATGCGGTAAACGGTGTGGACCTCGGCGGTAATGACGACTGGATTGACGCTGTCACACGTACAGGCTGGGGAACATCACATACCGTAAGTATCAGCGGTGGTAACGAAAAGACCAATTACCGCGCCACAGTCGATTACCGTAATCAGAACGGTGTGGATCGCTACTCAAACCGTGAGGAATTCGGCGGCCGTGCTTCAGTCAATCATACTACAAAGGGCGGTCTGCTTACCTTCAACCTCAATGTCGCTCCCCGCATTATAGAACGTAAAATAGCTTCATGGGATGTGTTCCGCAACGCACTGGAAGCAAATCCCACTACTCCTATATGGGACACAGAAACAGCTCAGTATACCAACTTTACAGGTCAGACAGCAGGTTATAATCCTGTCGAAATGATGGCTCTCGAAGACAACTCGGCTACTACAAAGCTTCTTGAAACCGATGCAACCGTCAAATTAAATCTATTACCACTGTTCGCCAAAGAAAGCTGGCCTTCACAGACACTTAATACGCAGGTGACTGTAGCTGATCATGAGGACTCCAATTTCAACTACTGGTTTCGTCCTTCGACTTCCACTCTTTCACAGAACAACGGCTACGACGGAGAAGGCTCACGTAGTTACTCAAAAGGATTCCAGCGCAGTCTGGAATGGTTAGGAAACTATACCGGTTCATTCAATAATCACAATATAAAGGCTATGGTAGGTTATTCATACCAATACAGCCAGTATTCAGGTGTGAATGCAGACAACAAGGACTTTCCTAACGACGGTCTGGGTGCCAACAATCTCGGTTCCGGACAGTGGGCCGTTGAAGAAGGCCATGTAGGTATAGGGTCTTATAAGAACGACTGCAAGCTCATAGCCTTCTTCGGCCGTGTAAGCTATGACTGGCAGGGACGTTATATTGCCACCGCCTCACTAAGACACGAAGGCTCGTCAAAATTCGGTGCCAACCATAAATGGGGTAATTTCCCAGCTTTCTCTTTAGGCTGGAGATTATCAGAAGAACCGTTCATGCGCGACTTTGAATGGCTGAACGAACTGAAAGTACGCGGTGACTATGGCGAGACAGGTAATCAGGACTTCAGCAGCTATATGTCTCTGAATACAATGAGCGGTTTCGGATATTACTATTATCAAGGTAAGTATTATCAGGTATGGGGTCCCGGTAAGAACGTCAACCCCGATCTGCGCTGGGAGAAGGCCAAGAACTGGAACATAGGTATTGATTTCGGTCTATTTGGAAATAAGGTTTACGGGTCTCTCAACTATTATACACGTAATCAGCAGGACCTGCTCGGTGACTATGATGTATCGGTACCACCCTATCTGTTCAGCTCAACTTTTGTGAATGTAGGCACAATGCGCAACTCCGGTTTTGAATTCGACATACGTTGGAATGCAGTAACCACGCACGATTTCAACTACACCATCGACTTCGTTGGTGCTACGATGGACAATAAGTTTGTCAATTTCAGCAATTCCGAGTATGTAGGTCAGGACTATTATGATATGGTAGGTACCGAAGATCCATACCCCTTCCATAACCTTCAGCGCATTGAACAGGGCAAACGCCTCGGTAACTTCTACATGTACCGCTACGCCGGTATTGATGAGAACGGCAACTGGGCAATCTATGATAAAGACGGCAATATCAAGCTTGCTTCAGAAGGTACAGAAGAGGATAGAACAATTGTAGGTAACGGTCTTCCTAAGTTCACAGCTTCTATGACTCACACATTCCGTTACAGGAATTTTGACCTCTCACTGTTTTTCCGCGGAGCTTTCGGTTACGATATCTTCAATATTCATGATTTCTACTATGGTCATCAGTCGTTTATGGGCAACGTTATGGAGAAAGCTTACACCAAGTATGATGTCTTGAAAGGAAGCCAGGAAGTCACCGATTATTATCTGGAAAAAGGCGACTATGTGAAACTTGATGCTCTTACTCTCGGATACACTTTCAACATAAACAAACGTTTCCTTGACAGTCTGCGTTTGACATTCACAGCTAAAAATCTGTTTACAATCACTTCATACAGCGGTGTGGACCCGTCATCATTCCAGACCAACGGTCTTACTCCCGGTGCCACAGGCTCACGTACATATTATCCCTCATGCCGTCAGTTCATTTTCGGCGTACAACTTGATTTCTGATACCTGACCAATAACGACCACAATGAAACTACGTTCATATATAGCAGCTCTGGCTTTAGGTGCTCTCTCGCTGACAAGCTGCACAGATCTTGATGAAACCGTATACGACCAGGTTTCTTCCGGTAACTACTATAACACACGCAACGACGTAATACGTGCGGTATTTCGTCCGTTCGAGCACGGATTTTGGAGTATTCAGAGTCGCCACGTGCTCAATGAACTCAGCGCTGACCAGCTTATAACCCCGTCGCGTGACGGCTGGTGGGATGACGGAGGCTTATGGCGCCGTTATCACTATCACACATGGACCGTTGAAGAAGGCACAATCGAAACAGAATGGAACGGTTGTTTTCAGGGTATCATGCAGGCTAACTATGTCCTCGATGACCTCCAGACGCTTTCGGCTGACAGATTCGGATTTACTGAAGAGGAATTCAACAATCTTAAGGCCCAGAGCCGCGTACTTCGCGCATGGTTTTATATCCGTCTTCTCGACAGTTTCCGTAATGTACCGCTTGCCATAAGCAAAGACGTCAGCCTTAACTCCAAAGGTCAGGTGTCGCCGCAGGAACTCTTTGACTTCATAGAAGCTGAACTGATCGAGTGTGTCGATCTCCTGTCAGTCAAAACAGGTAACGGCGGTAACGAAATATATCAGGCACAATGGAACAAAGCCGGAGCCGCAGCTCTCCTTGTACGTATCTACCTCAACTCAGAAATATGGACCGGAACCGCCCGCTTCGATAAGTGTACGGAATGGGCCCAACGGATACTCGACGGTGAATTCGGCTCATATTCCTTAGCTGACCGCTGGGATGCTCCGTTCGACTGGAACAATGAAAACTGTCCTGAGGTTATATTTGCCTTTCCCGCTTCGCAAGGTTATACATTCTGGCATTATCAAGGCGATACATACTGGTGGAGCACCCCGTCTCAGTTCCGCTACTACGTCGGTGATACCAAAGCCGAGGCAGGCGACCATAACTGCAAATATGCCTGCACACCGAGTTATGACCTTAGCGGTAATCTGTATTCCTATACATTAGGTAACACGGTACAGAAATTCCGTAACTATCCGGAAGATGTACGTCTGAAACTGTACCGTAATCTTGGCAACAGTACTCGTGAAGGACTGTTTATATTCGGTAAACTTCCTTCAATCAAGGAAGGCGAAGAATATATCACCGATCCATACGGCAATTATGAGTTAAATATACGCGATGCAGTCGGACATTTCAGCGGCCTTGCCGAAGATGAGTGGCCGCAGGATAAGACCAGTAATCTCCAAAGCGGAGATCACAACTCAGGTTATCACTTTGCCAAATATCCTTTCTATAGCGACGAAGATGCCGGTCAGATAGAATCCGATTTTGTAGAAATACGTCTCGCCGAAGTGATATATTCTCTGGCTGAATGCAAATTCCGCAGCGGTCGTACCGATGAGGCGGCAAAGTTACTCAACAGTGTACGTAAACGTAATTACCCAACGGAGTCATGGCAATCCAATCTCTACGCACCTGAAGGCAATGTAGACCTTAGCGAACAGGAACTACTCGATGAATGGGGACGCGAATTCTTTGCAGAGAGTCGCCGTCGCACAGATCTCATACGTTTCCGTATGTTCAACTCAGGTATATGGTGGGATAAACAGGCCGATACCGATGCACATACCACTATTTTCCCTGTGCCGAGAAAGGCTATCGACACAAACCACAATCTGATTCAGAATCCCGGTTATTAATATATCAGTACTCATGAAACTATACTTTATAGCTCCCATTATACTCCTGTCGCTTTTCCCTCTGACAGGTTGCGACTCAGATAAAGACCTCAACGTTGTGGAAATACCTGTCACACCTTACGAAATAGAGAATCTCTGGATGGTTGGTAATGCCACACCTGCCGACTGGAATATAGATAATCCTGTACAAATGGAGAAAACCGATGCCAACATATTCCGTTATGAAGGCACACTGAATGAAGGGGAATTCAAATGTCCGATGGAACCGGGCAACTGGGGCGGCCCGTTCATAATGCCTGCTGTCAACGGAGTTACTATAAGTCATACAGGCGTGGTATCGGAAGAAATATCGCTTATGCCGGACGGTAACCCGGATAATAAATGGGTAGTAACAGAAAGCGGTACCTATCAGGTGATCATAGACGGCAATAAGCATAAAATTCATGTAACTTATCTCAACTGATATGATAAGCCTTAAAAAATACATTATATCCATTACCGTTATGGCTTGCAGTACACTATGTGGTACTGCCAAGCCGCTGGCGGTGACATCCCCCGACGGCTCAATTAATCTTGAGTTCGATACAAAGAAAGGAGTACCGTATTATTCCGTCACACACAAGGGGCATCCGCTACTCAATGAGTCACGTCTGGGATTGAAACTGAAGGAACAGCCCGATTTTGCTGAGGGCATTTCGGTTAAATCAGCCGACAGGGATTCCCATTCAGAAACATGGCAACCTGTATGGGGCGAAGAGTCGTTAATAGATAACAATTACAACGAGCTACGTGTCAATCTCCAGCAAAAGAAGATCGCTCCCGGACGTAACATAGCTATCGTATTCCGTGTCTTTAACGACGGTATAGGTTTCCGGTACGAGTTTCCTCGTCAGCAGTCGCTTCAGGACTTTGTCATAATGGATGAACTTACTGAGTTCGCCTTTGACGAATGTCCTGACACCTGGAGTATTCCGGCTGAAGGCTACCGTTTCTATGAAGCACTGTTCCGTGAACTGCCTCTTGACCGTATGGGTAAAGTATCCACACCTGTCACTATGCGTTGTGCTGACGGTACACATTTAGCCCTGCACGAAGCTAATCTTACCGATTATGCCGCTATGAATCTTCAGTCAACTCCCGGCTCAACTGTATTGAAGGCCGAACTCACTCCGTGGCAATCAGGTGAAAAGGTATTTGTAACCGATGTACGTGTATCTCCCTGGCGTACACTTATAATAGCTGATAACGCCGGCGATATGGCTCTTAGCCGTATAATGTTAAACCTCAATGAACCATGTGCTATTGAGAATGCTGAAGAATTCTGTGTGCCGCAACGTTACCTCGGAGTATGGTGGTGCTATCACATGAAAACCGCCACATGGGAAGCCGGCGAAAAACATGGAGCAACAACCGAAAACGTAAAACGCTATATGGACTTTGCAGCCCGCCATAATTTCGGCGGTGTACTTGTAGAAGGCTGGAACCATGACTGGGTTACATGGGACTTTTCTTTCACACGTCCATACGAGGATTTTGATATCGCCGAACTAAACCGCTACGGACGTGAGAAGGGTGTGGCACTCATAGGTCATCATGAGACAGGCGGCAAAATAGCCAATTATGAGCGTCAGATGGAGGATGGCATGAAACTCTATGCAGATAACGGTATGCACTATGTAAAAACCGGTTATGTAGGTGATATGCTTGATAATAAAGAGCTGCACAGCAGTCAGTTCGGTGTACGCCATTACCGTAAAGTCATAGAGACTGCGGCACGTCACCGTCTCGCAATAGATAATCACGAGCCGGTAATGCCCACAGGTCTGCAGCGTACCTATCCTAATCTTATGACTCAGGAAGGTGTACGTGGTCAGGAATGGGATGCATGGTGTCCAGAAGGTGGTAATCCTCCGTCGCATACTGTAACTCTTCCCTTCACACGTGGTCTGGCCGGCCCGATGGACTTTACACCCGTTACTTTCAGGTTTGAGAATCCCGTTATGCCTCAAACCCATGTCAACACCACACTTGCCAAACAGCTTGCTCTGTTCGTAATTCTTTACTCGCCTTTGCAGATGGCATCAGATGAAATAGAAAACTATGAGTCAAATCCCGGTCCTTTTCAGTTTGTCTGCGATTGTCCGACCGACTGGGATAAAACAGTATTTCCTGAAGCTGAGATAGGAAAATATATTACCACCGCCCGTAAAGAGAAAGGCGGAGACAGCTGGTTTGTTGGCAGTGCCACAGGTGACGAAGCTCGTACAGCCAATATCAATCTTTCTTTCCTCGACCCCGAGTGTACTTATCGCGCCACTATCTACCGTGACGGTGAAAACGCTAATTATGATACCGACCCTTATCCTGTGATAATAGAGCAGAAAGATGTAACGTCCGATATGTCTCTTACCATTCCACAGGGCCGTAGCGGCGGTTGCGCTATCAAGCTCACAAAACTCGCTGCGAAATGAAGAAGGTGAGAATTAGTAAAGATAAGTAACGAAAAGGTGAAATGATGTGCAGTTATCAATAGCAATCCGGTATAACTGCAAATCCAAAAGGAGACAGACACTGCTTCCGTGTGCCTGTCTCCTTCTTTCTTTATTGTTCATACGCCAATAGCAGAAACTTTCTTATCGGGCACGCTCGATGACGAGACGGTCAAGGAGAGCGTGGTTGGTAGAGAGGTTCATGTTCTCGTCTTCGGGGAGGTATTCGACGGTGACGGTATGGCGTCCGGCTTTCAGCGGCACACGTACTGTGTTGCTAAGCCCCCAGTCATTCCAGTTGGCTACACCGCGTGTCGGCATCACGACAGTACCGGCATTGGTACCGTCAACAGCGAGAGTACGTATAGCTGCTTTGTTTTCGGTATTGACCGGACCATTGCCATTGGCATAACGCAGAGCGAAAGTATATATACCGTCCGCCGGAATATCGACCGCAATATTTACAGGTGCGGAAGCATGGTCAACCTCAACGAAGCCCGCACCGCTGAAACCGTCAACAGGAGTTTCTGGCCGATAGCTGATTTCAGATGAACGCAAAGCTGTACTCTCTCCAGGCATTTCGGCTACCAAATGCGGACGATTGCTACGCGGTTCGGAAGCAAACGACTGCACGCCGTTACCATCTATACCGATTACCTGCCACTCTCCCGGCTCAACAGCGGCCCAAGTTGTCTGACGTGTGCGCCCTACTTCTTCACCGTCACGCAGGACGATATAACCGGCTATATACTCTATAGGATTCCACTGCAGACGATTCTCGACAGGTACATCGGCACCGGAGAGTTCCGGATCGTGAGACAGCCATGTTATCGGTGTAAGCGGAGCTTTAACGTTGGGAGTACGTGACAGCGACATAGGACGGATAGGTTCGTTATCCATAACTACCTTGATATTGCAATGTCCTTTCAGTTGCGAAGCCGGTATAACTTCACCGGGCTTTAGCTTCTTACCATTGAGTGTAAGCGAAGCTACATTGTCACCATAGCCGCTTACCGTTATATCAAGACTCGCTCCACGATACGGGAAATTCTCAAGGGTCCGGTCGCCAGCCAGTGCCTTAGGTACAAAAGGTGCGATACGAAGTCCGTTCGGCTCGAAATGTATACCGAAAAGAATCTGCTGCGTCAAGGCAAGATTGCCCGACAGAGACCACAGCATATTCGATGAATTCAGCTCAGTGAATATATCGCCGTTGTCAAGATTGAGATTTTCTTTGTTGGTAGCGAAGAGCGCGGCAGGACGGTAAACAGAACCTATACCCTCGAGAACACCTTGCTCGTTACCGGCCTTAGCCTGCGCAAGAGTCCAATAGGAAGCCACAAACGGCCAAAGAGCATTATTATGATAGTTTGGCATATCGGAAATCTGCGGCCAGAATACCGGAGGTCCGTAAGGCGTCACCGGAGCATTTTCCGATATGGAACGCTGAAGTTCGGGCGAAGCCACATCATAGAGTACTGCCAATGCAAGTCCAAGGCTCTCGGCACGCGGATTAAGCAACATCGAGTCTCGACCGTAACGGTACATACCCCAGTAACCTTTATCGTCCATACGGAACGCATGATCAATAGCTTCACCTAACCGCTTTGCCTCGGCTGCATATTGCGCAGCTTCCTTCTTATGACCAAGAATAGACGCCATATCAGAAGTTGCCTGCAGAGCGGCGGCATAAAGGACATTGGTGCCCATAGCTTCGCTCTGTGCTATATCGGCAGTCTGCATCCAGCGCGGATAACTCTGTTCACGCCAGTCGATGAATGATGTCTCACCCTTTACCAGACCGTCGGCACTCATCACTGTGGCGGCATCTTTGGCAAGGCTCCGCACTGCTATGGGATAGACCTTACGTAGCCAGTCCATATCACCAGTCACTTTGTACACTTCCCAGGCAGCCACAACCCATATCATACGGTCGGTACTTATAGGCCATGCACCGCCCGAACCGGTATCCTGAATAATCTGACCCTCGGCATTGACTTTCTTCATGAGCGAAATCATCGAAGCCTCCGGCTGCAGAGCGGCCATAGAGAGAATAATAGAATAGCTCACGTCGCGGGTCCAGACACCTGCCCATTCCTTACCGGTACGCAACGTCGTATCGGGCTCGACAGCATTGATCATTTCGTCAAGGCCCATGTTGTAAATAGCCTCGTGCAGACGGTTGGTGCTGTGCAGACGTGGATAAGCACTGATGTCATTTTTCAGACGCCATGATTGCTCCACAGGCATGAAATAATGTGGACGAGCATGATAGGTTGACCGTATTTCGACAGGACTCTCGGCCCATGCTTTATACTCACCCTGTACTATCGAATCGCCTACCCATCGATAAGCGTCGGTAGCTACAATCACATTGTCGGCAGAAGCCACAGCGGGAAGCATGACACCGGCTACGGCAGCGGACAGGAGGAATTTCTTGTTCATAGCTTAATTATAGAAAACTTGAAAATCATGTATTGCCATGAATTGTGTCACATGACACAATTCATGAGAGTCAGTCTTTATTTTTACGGTCACCACGATGTGAACTACCCTTACGGGAATTCTTCTGATGCTTCTTTTCTTTCGAAGCACGCGGATTGGCAGACTGTGGCTTCAGAGGTTTGTTAGGATTACCCTCATCAGTTATAAGTGCGAAATCAAGCTGCTTCCGGTCAAGGTCGGCACGAGCTACCTGTACCTTTACTCTGTCACCGAGTGTATACATGTTATGATGTTTGCGGCCTACCAGACAATAATTCTTTTCGTCGAGTTCATAGTAATCATCTGCAAGGTCGCGCACGGGTACCAGACCCTCACACATATTCTCATCAAGCTCGACATAAAAGCCCCATTCGGTCACACCCGAAATGACACCCTCGTATATCTGTCCGAGACGGTCACGCATGAATTCAACCTGCTTGTAACGTATCGAGGCACGCTCGGCGTTGGCGGCAAGCTGTTCCATATCGCTTGAGTGTACACACTGCTCCTGCAGTTTGAGTTTGTCCGCGCTACGCGAACCTTCGGCATATTTAGCCAGCAGACGATGCACCATCATGTCGGGATAACGACGTATCGGCGATGTGAAGTGTGTATAGTAATCGAGAGCCAGACCATAGTGGCCGACATTGTCTGTAGTATATTCAGCCTTTGCCATAGAACGTATGGCAAGCATCGACAACATATTCTCCTCACCGCGTCCTTTGACATCTTTCAGCATACGGTTAAGACTCTTGTTGACTTCACTCGCTTTGGCGTCAACATTGATTTTGTAACCGAAACGCGACGCAATCATCGAGAAGTTGGAAATCTTTTCAGGGTCCGGATTATCATGCACACGATAGACAAATGCCTTTGCCTTTTTCCCCTTAGGCACCTTGCCTATGGCCTCGGCCACGGTAAGATTGGCGAGAAGCATGAATTCCTCGATAAGCTTGTTGGCATCTTTTGACTCTTTAAAATAGACGCTGACAGGCTTACCATCTTTATCAATATCGAAACGTACTTCAGCACGGTCAAACTCAAGTGCACCGGCTTCGTAACGACGGCGACGCAGATGTTTGGCAAGACTGTCAAGAGTCAGCACCTCACGGGCAAAGTCCCCTTTTCCGGTCTCTATGATTTCCTGTGCTTCTTCGTATGTGAAGCGGCGGTCGCTCTTTATGACAGTACGGCCTATACGGTAATTGAGAACATTGGCCTTGGAGTCAAGTTCGAATATAGCTGAGAACGTCAGTTTTTCTTCATTAGGACGTAGTGAGCAGATTCCGTTCGAGAGGTGTTCAGGCAGCATGGGAATAGTACGGTCCACAAGATATACACTCGTAGCACGCTGCTGGGCTTCGCGATCAATTACACTGCCGGGATGTACATAATGAGTAACATCGGCGATATGCACACCTACTTCCCAGTTGCCGTTGGCAAGCTGACGGATGGAAAGCGCATCGTCAAAGTCTTTTGCATCACGGGGGTCTATAGTAAATGTAGTAACACCACGGAAGTCCTCACGACGTGCGATTTCTTCGGGAGTAATACCGGCATCAATACGATTGGCGGCTTTCTCTACATTCTCGGGATATTTATACGGCAAACCGAATTCAGCGAGTATAGCATGCATCTCGGCTGTATTCTCCCCTTTGCGTCCCAGAATATCTATTATCTCACCTTTGGGATTCATTTCGTCATCGCCCCAATAGGTGATACGTGCTATAGCTTTATCGCCGGTCTTACCGCCCTTAAGTTTGGAACGCGGTATGATAATATCGGCTGCAAGAAACTTCGAATCGGTCACAAGAGCCGAATAATTTTTATCAACCTGCAAAGTGCCGATAAAGACCTGGTCTTTGGCCTCGATTATCTCCGTGACACGGGCCATAGGTTCCTGACCCTTACGACTGGCCGACACCATAACTCGGACACGGTCTCCGTTAAGAGCGTGCATCGAATCACGTTCAGCTACAGCTATCTGTTCATCGTCGATTATAACAGCATTACGGCCGTTACTACGGCGTACGAAGATTCCTTCATTCTCGGTGCCTCGGTTAGCTTTTGCCTTATAGCGTCCGAGACTCACTTCGGTTATCTCATCGGCAGCGGCAAGCTCGTCGAGGATATTTATAACATCGTTACGGTTAGCCGGATGTACGGCGTCGATAGCAAAAGCGATCTGTTTGTAGTTAAAGGCCTGTTTATTCTCCTTCTGGAGGAAGGCCAGTATCTTGCCAAGGAGCTCCTTTTTGCGCATACGCACGGGAGCTTCCGTGCTTTGATTGTCTGTATTTCTCATTTGGGTTATGTTTTATTTATTAAAACGCTCTTACGGCGCTGTTTTATTAATTATGATGTATCTTTTTATTGTAGCTCATCTTCCGGACTGTGAAAATGAGTGTAGATTATACTTCCTTTAGCTTTTCCGACTACAGCGGAAAGTTCATCAAGTGAAGCCTCTTTCATACGCTTTACGCTTCTGAAGTGTTTCATGAGCGTCTGTGCTGTGGCCGGTCCTATTCCTTTGATATCGTCAAGCTGACTACTTATCTGTCCTTTGGAACGGCGCAGACGGTGATGTGTGATACCAAACCGGTGCGCTTCGTCACGCAAAGCCTGTATGACCCGCAGACTCGGACTCTTTTTATCAATATAGAGCGGTAGCGTATCTCCGGGAAAATAAATCTCTTCAAGACGCTTGGCAATACCTACCAAAGCCACCTCTCCACGTATACCCATCTCGTCGAAAGCCTCAACGGCAGCACTGAGTTGTCCCTTGCCACCGTCAACTACCACAAGCTGCGGCAACGGCTGTCCTTCGGCCATCATGCGTGTATAACGTCGATGCAGGACTTCCTTCATCGAAGCAAAATCATCGGGTCCTTCGACAGTCTTTATTATAAAGTGACGGTAATCACGTTTACTGGGCTTGCCGTTACGGAACACCACACAACTTGCCACGGGATTCGTACCTTGAATGTTGGAGTTATCGAAACATTCTATATGGCGCGGTTCAACGCTGAGGCGAAAGTCTGTTTTCATTTGCTCCATTAGCCGGTTCACCCCATGTTCCGGATCGAGAACCTCGGCCTGCTTCTGTTTGTCGGCCATATATTGCCGGGCGTTCTTCTCTCCCACTTCAAGAAGCTTGCGCATTTCACCACGTCGAGGCACCGTAAAACGAACTCCCTCAAATTCGACATCCGGTTCAAAAGGTACTATCACTTCTCTGAACTTACGGTCAAAACGCCGTGCTATCTCACTTATGGCATACGACAGTATTGACTCTTTCGATTCGGCGAGACGCCTGCGGAACTCCATATTGAGACTCTGTATCACGGCACCTCGGTGAAGATGCATAAAGTTAACGTATGCCGTATCACCCTCCTCGACGTAGGCGAACATATCGGTATCAGGTTTATCGGCTGCGGAGATTATAGCCTTGGTATTGTAACGCTGTACGGCAAGGTATTTTTCCTTGACCTGATTTGCCTGCTCGAATTTCCACTCTCCGGCCAGCCGGTTCATTTCGTCACGCAGGTGCTGTTCAAGTTCAACCGTGTCTCCGTTGAGTATCTGACGGACCCGGCTTACAGCTTCATTATAATCGTCGATGTGTATAAGGCCACGACAGGGCCCTCCGCATTTACCGAGATGATAATCGAGACAAAGACGATACTTTCCACGGGCTATGCTCTTTTGGTCAAGAGCATGACGACAACTGCGAAGCGGATATATCTCACGTATCAGTTCCAGCACCACCCGTGCCGAGGCAGTATTACTGTACGGACCGTAATATTTCGCATCCAATCCCCTTTCGCGTGTCATGAATACACGCGGATAAGGTTCTTTAGTTACGACTATCCACGGATAAGACTTATCATCTTTGAGTAATACATTATATCTCGGCTGATATTCCTTTATCATGGCATTCTCAAGATGCAGAGCGTCCTCTTCGGTATGCACCACAATGAAACGCATATCGACAATGTTGCGCACCATGAGATTTGTACGCACTGAATCATGGATACGGTTGAAGTATGAGCTTACACGACGTTTGAGTCTTTTGGCTTTTCCGACATATATGACCCGCCCGTGACGGTCGATATACATATATACCCCCGGAGACTCAGGCAAACCAAGTATCTTGGCACGTAACTGTGCACCCGGCCGGTTATGGTGAATATCTTCGGTAGTACGATCAGGTTTTATCTCCAGCGGAAAGCCACCTGTTTCATCAATACTACGGCCGAAGTCCGACAAAATATCGGCCACAGGACGGGTATCGGCTATGTTGCCTACACTGTCTGTATCGTTCTTTTGATTGGCAGCTCCGAAGGCGGCCTGTATGGATTCGAGATTATCTGACATATTCATATTATTGACCTTTCCCCATAACAGCTTTAGCTAATACACCCCTTCCCTGTCATAACCTTATAAAAAGTCACAGCGGCTACTATAAATAAAACTCAAAAAGCGTGCCAATATTTCACACAAACCTTATTTTTTATCTTCACATAGCCTATTCCCAATTATTATAGATAGAACTTAGTCCGGAAAATTCACGATAAAAAATCGGAATTTTCCGGACTAAAAAGGAGCTATAAAGATTTTGTACTTTTTATCAAAAGCCAATTTCTTCGCGTCACAAATGTTTTGGTTCAATACTTCAGAAGAGCTGTCACTTCACAATCCTGAGGCAGGTTCTCACGGCCATGCAGAGCAGTCAGTTCTACAATGAAGTTGATATAAATTTTCTTTGGGTTCATACTTTTCACCAATTCATAGCAGGCTTCCATAGTTCCACCTGTAGCTAACAGGTCATCATGAAGTACAACCACGTCGTTCTCATCTATGGCATCATTATGGATTTCGATAGTATCTACACCATACTCCTTAGCGTATGATTTTTTCACTGTCACGGAAGGCAGCTTGCCAGGTTTACGAGCCGGTACAAATCCACATCCCAACTCATAAGCCAGAATAGACCCTCCGATAAATCCACGCGACTCAATACCCACAACCTTTGTCACACCTTTGTCACGATAGAGGTCAGCTAACTCACGGCTCATTACCTGCAAGGCATGACCGTCTTTAATCAGAGTTGTCAAATCACGAAACATGATGCCCTTGCTGGGGAAATCAGGCACATCACGTATCAGTTTCTTTAATGATTCCAATTCCATTGTATTATTTATTTTAGTCAGTTGATGATTTTCTATTTCAAAAAAAAGAGCACCGAATAAACGCTAAAATATTTTTAATGTTCCACGTGGAACGAATAGATTGTTCCAATATTTCACACAAAATATTCGGTAGACATTTTTCATTTATGCAGATTATAATTCTTATCAAAGATGTTTCACGTGAAACACATCTTTCATGATATTCTTTCAAACATCACCTCTACCCCACTTTCACATCTTCGACGTTTCACGTGAAACACCCATTACTATTTTATCATGTCGTTTTAAAAATAGCCAAGAAGAGCACAATCCAAAAACAATGATAAATTATCTTACAAATCCTGTTTCCTATAATAAACTCCGAACGTTTCACGTGAAACGCCCGCACAATTTAAATGTTTCACGTGAAACACCAGATTATTTTCTCACCAGCATCATGAGGATATTGACATCAGCAGGTGACACTCCGGGTATACGTGAAGCTTGTCCAAGTGTAGACGGACGAATACGGGTCAGCTTCTGTCGAGCCTCAGTCGATAGACTAAGCAGAGACATATAATCAAGCGTATCCGATAAGCGCACTCCTTCAAGACGGGCAGCCTTCTCAGCGAGGTCTCTTTCCCGGTCAATATAACCGCTATACTTAATCAGAATTTCTGCTGCTTCTATAATTTCCGCACAACGTAACGGTTCTATATCTTTGAGTCGTCGGGAAAGCTTCGGCAATAATACAGCGAGCTTTCGGAAGTCCAGTTGCGGACGTTTGAGCAACTCTGTAAGACGGACGCCGCCCGTCAGAGGTGTCGTACCTAAATCTGTTAACTGCCGATTTAATTCATCAGAAGAACGTACGGTATAATTAGCGCACCACTCCATCAGACTGTCGCGCTCTCTGCGTTTGGTCTCCATAAGATGATAACGATGTTCATCGGCGAGACCTATTTCGTAACCGAGCGATGTGAGACGCATGTCGGCATCATCTTGACGAAGCAATATACGATATTCGGCACGTGAGGTAAACATACGGTAAGGTTCGTCTACACCTTTCGTGACAAGGTCATCAATAAGCACTCCTATATATGCACGGTCACGTCCGAGTACAATGCCTGTTTTATTCTGTGTAGCACGAGCTGCATTGATACCGGCCATAAGACCCTGGGAAGCCGCTTCCTCGTAACCTGTCGTACCGTTTATCTGTCCGGCAAAATATAATCCTCTTATCTGTTTTGTCTCCAGCGTATGCATTAGCTGAGTAGGATCGAAATAATCATATTCTATAGCATAGCCGGGACGGTAGAAATGCACATCGCGTAAGGCAGGTATTTTCTGTAAGGCCTCAAGCTGAACAGCCCATGGCAGAGAACTTGAAAAGCCGTTGATATAATACTCATCAGTAGTCTCGCCTTCCGGTTCAAGAAACAACTGGTGACTTTCCTTATCGGCAAAGGTTACAATCTTTGTTTCTATACTCGGACAATAGCGCGGACCCACACTTTGTATCTGTCCGTTATAAAGAGGAGAGTCGGCAAGATTATCATGCAATATACGATGGCTTTCCGGATTGGTATGTACTATGTGGCACAGACGCGGCATCAGTTCACGACGGACTTCAGGCAGGAAAGAGAATTTGTGGAAGTCACGTATAACTTCCGTTATCTCACTATTGGCATTCTCTATTACCCTATCGTCACCGGCCTGAGGCTCGGACATAGAGAAGTCGATACTGCGTGCCGATACACGTGCCGGTGTACCGGTCTTCATACGTCCGGCTACGAAACCAAGTGACACTAACTGTTCGGTAAGTCCGTGCGAGGCGCTTTCAGCGATACGGCCGCCTTCAATCATAGTACTGCCGAAGTGCATCAGACCATTCAGAAAAGTACCGTTAGTCAGTATTACACACTGAGCCTTGAAACGAAAGCCGAGAGCGGTATGAATACCGGTTACTCTCGGTTGCCCGTCGTCAGTCTCCTCTAAGTCCAAACGAGTAACCATATCCTGAAACAATTCAAGATTGTCTGTATGCTCAAGCACGTCACGCCACATAGCCGAATAGCGGCGACGGTCACTCTGGACACGCGGTGACCACATGGCCGGTCCTTTTGAACGGTTAAGCATTCTGAACTGTATTGCAGTCCTGTCAGCTATAATACCGCTCTGACCGCCGAGTGCGTCAATCTCACGTACAATCTGCCCTTTTGCAATACCGCCGACAGCAGGATTACACGACATCTGTGCCACACGTTCAAGATCAGCTGTCACCAATAATGTACGTGCTCCGAGACGGGCAGAAGCCACAGCTGCCTCACAGCCGGCATGACCGGCTCCGACTACTATGACATCATATTCAAAACGCATCGGGTCGGTTCAGATAGTGTCCCACATAGCGAGAGCCTTGTTCTCCTCGGCTTCCATTATCTCACGCTCTCCAGGTCCTTTGTCGTCGATACCGCAAAGATGAAGTATACCATGTATAATTACACGGCGGAGTTCTTCTTCGTATGACACTCCTAACTCAGCTGCATTCGACGCAACGGTATCAAGCGAAATCAGTATATCACCACCTATCCTGTCACCACGCGAATAATCGAAGGTGATTATATCTGTATAATAGTCGTGGCCGAGAAATTTACGGTTGGCATCAAGTATATCGTCATCACTGCAGAAACGATAACTGACCGACCCGATACGACGATTGTGCTCACCGGCTACAGCAGTAATCCAACGAAACATCTTCGCAGTATCGAAATCAGGATGCACGACATTCTGGCTTTCAAAATCCAACATATCTTCTTTCCTATTTCAAATTTCTTATTTCAAAAGGTTTAACTCACAAATTTAGTCAATTCTCTCTACTTGCCAAAATCTTTATCTCATACCGCTTTTAAACATATCACAGCTTTTTCCCTATTTGAGGGTCATAACATAGCCACAGAAGTGTGAAAATATGATAAAGAGTGATTTCAGGATTTTTCTGAATATTTTTACAACACTTTGTCAATAGAACTTATATAATTGATTAGAGTATACTTATCTCAATTGCAGAAATAGTTTAAGCCTATGCTATGAGAATTAACTGTAATAATTTCTAAAAGGAGAACATAAAAACTGTTTATGTACGTTACAAATAATGTGTTATAAACAAGTAGTAAAATCAGTTAATTGGAATTTTTTTGGCTTTTAGAAAACTATTCTGCCTGTAAGTTGGTTTTTCAGATACAACCGATACAAGAAAAGAAGTTTAACTGAAACCAATTTTTTACTATGGATAATCTACAAGAGAAGGCCCAGGAGGCCGCACAAATTTCACAGGAAGCTGCTCAACTTAGTGCTGAAGCTGCACAACAGGCTGCTCAGGATGAAGCCGCTAATCTGAAAGAACAGGCTCTGAATATGGCGGCCCAGGCTGCCGGTAAAGCTGCTCAGGTAAAGGATGATTTGCTTGATAAAGCTGCTGCCGCTAAAGACCAGTTAGCTGCCAAAGCTGCTGCTGCCAAAGAACAGCTCGCTCCCAAAGCTGAAGGATTCTTGGATAAGCTAAAAGAAAAAGCTGCCGAAGGACTTGACTTTATCGCCGATAAAGCAAGCGACCTTTCAGACAAACTTAAATAATCAGTGCGTTTATATAAATCACACTTTTGATATCTTTTACTTAAATGGAGATATATCGGAAATTTCGGTATATCTCCATTTTTATTATCTGTTAAATCAGACTCCGTATCAGTTCTTACTGTTCTTAAAATAGAACAGTAAGTTTTGTATAACTGAATGTCAACAAAAAATATATCTATGTTTGTTATAGAATTAGAATTAGTTAATTTTGGCAGAATATTTGAAATATTGCTTAAGTTCTTTTTTAGGTGATACTTCAAAATTTCATAATCAGTAATTCATATTTTTTCTGAACACAGAAAATGATTTTTCACAGATATTACCCATATACAAGTCTTGAGAACATCAGTATAAAAGCCTTTCATAAGGCCGATAGTCTCATGTACAGATGCTGAAGTTAACGTTTCGGCCTATATGATTTCTGATATAAACGATTATTTACCATGAGTATCACCATAGGATTTGATGCAAAAAGAGCCGTGGCCAATATGACAGGGCTTGGCAATTACTCGCGTTTCGTCATTGAGGCTCTTGCTGAGCGTCGCCCTGATATACATCTACGCCTCTACACTCCGCGAATGCACGAAAATACCCGTCTGCACCACATCAATATGCTGCCTAATGTCGTTTACGGACTTCCGACCGGCAACTTCTCGCGGGGTAGTCTGTGGCGCAGCTGGGGTATCACAAAGCAGCTGAAACTCGACGGTGTTACCCTGTACCACGGTCTGAGCAATGAGCTACCGCTGAATATAGCTTCTTCCGGCATACGGACTGTACTGACGATGCACGATGTTATATACAGACGCCTGCCTGAGTGCTATAATTCTGTGGACCGTAAAATATACGATTTCAAATACGGACGTTCATGCAGGATAGCTGACCGCATTATAGCCGTTAGTCAGCGTACCAAAGACGATGTAATCGAACTTTACGGAGTTGACCCGGACCGTGTGGATGTCGTTTATCAAGGCTGTGATGCCGCATTCCGGCGTATGCGTACCGACATAGAAAAACGTGAAACTGCGCACCGCCTGAAACTGCCTGACCGCTTTCTGCTGCAGGTAGGTACCATCGAACGGCGCAAGAATCTTGAACTCACTATACGTGCCCTGTCATTACTGCCCGAAGATGTACATCTTGTGGTTGTAGGACATGATAATAATGGCTATAAAGCATACTGCACACATCTTGCCGAACAATTAAGGATAGCGGAACGTATCGTATGGCTGGAAGCTCTCGATTTTGTTGACCTCCCTACTCTCGGACAGATGGCCGAGGTGATATGTTACCCTTCACGCTACGAAGGTTTCGGCATACCGGTACTCGAAGGCCTTGAAAGTCGTCGTCCTGTCGTGGCTGCAACCGGCAGCTGTCTGGAGGAAGCCGGCGGCGAAGCTGCCTACTACGTAGATCCTAATGATGTCAGGGGTATGGCTGCGGTAATCTCCGGACTGTTACATGAAGGCATTCCCGAAGGTCGTGTCGAGGCCGGATTGCGTCATGCAGCCCGCTTCAGTAACGATAATGTCGCCGACGGCATACTCGCCACTTACGCACGCCTTTTTCCTTCTCTGATAGAATAAGATTTATAAGATTTATAAGATTTATAAGATTTATAAGATTTATAAGATTT
>CAMWKC010000008.1 GCA_947174735.1 uncultured Porphyromonadaceae bacterium | reverse complement strand
TTTTTCAAGTTGCCGATTCAATTTTTTGTTGCGGTTCTTATCCCGAACTCGCGTTTAAAGATATTTTTTATAATGGTAGAAGCTGAAGTCAGGTTCGTGACTCCTTTGGAGTCGCGCGTAGGAATTTATAAGATCGAGAAAAAACAGAAATAACATTGGGCCAGACTCGCTGCGAGTCTGGCCCAATGTTAAAATAGAGTAGAGGTTTTATCTTACCGCTCAGTTTTTCTTAGTCATTGTAGCAGTATAGGGCACATCATTAAGATGCAGCACTACTTCATAAGTACCGTCCTGAGCGAGCTGCAGGTTGTTACCGCCCTGAGTCAGATTGCCGAGTGAAGTACCGAGGCTGATAGCCCAGTCATTGTTGGCACAGAATTTCCACTCGCCGGCTGCCATATCCTTAACAGTGACAGTCCATGTCAGGAAGTCAGATGAGGGAGTCAGTGCAACTGCGTCAGCCACACTCCAACCGTTGAAGCCACCTACCATACCGATAGTCGAAATCTGAGTCAGCTTATAGGTCATCTCATCCAGATTGACCTCAACCCAATACAGACCGTTGTCACCGGGTACCGGAATATTAGCACCGTTCTCCTGCAGAGTACCTTCCTCAGCACCCATACCGTAGCTCTTGCCGCTTGTCAGTGAGTTGACGAGCTTGAAAGTACCGTTCAGATGAGCATAGCCCTGGAAGTTAGTCTGATCCCATCCGGCAAGAGGCTGGCTGGCAGCTACATTGTTGCCATTAGCCTCACCGGGAGTAAACAGCTCAACAATCACACCGGTGTCGATGCAAGTCTCTTTGAGCTGACCTTGTGCGGTGTAGTTGGGAGCATCATAGCGGTAATCGCTACCGTCAAGTTCTACAAAAGTAGCAACACGGTAGTAAACCGTACGTTCACGCTGGCTCTCACCGAAGATAGCCACATGAGCATTATTCCACTCGTATGCGTCAGCATAGTAAAGCTCGTCACTACCCGGAGTAGCGGTAAGAGTTGCCTTTACATCATAAGTGGGAGTATTAGAAATCTCAACATGATAAAGCACCTCACCACCAACCGGCATATTCTCGGCAGAAACCAGCTTCATGACTGGTATCATGTCTCCGAAATTAGGATACTGACCCAGTGTCAGCGACCCGGAGGCCAGAACTCCAGCGGTCTCCGAAGTGATGTTGCCTACCTTCAGAATTTCTTCCTGGGGATTCTGCTGCGGCTTAGCCGGCTCGATGTGGTTATCATCGCACGAGGTTGCCAGCAGACCGAGAGCACCCAGAAAAAGTATGCTGTATTTTTTCATTGTGTCTTTGTTTGCTTTTTATTCTTCCGGTAGATTCTTCCGTAAACGGAAGAATCTACCGAGAAGGTTGATTAGTTTTATTTTGAAGCATCAAATGTCAGGTAGTAAACACCCTGTTCGAGGCTGAGCTGTACAAGACCACTGAAGTCTTCCTCCATAACAATATTACCACCGTTATATTCCAGAGTTATCTTCTCGTTAGGAGCAGCTTTATCAGCACTACCATAGTTCATCTCACCCCAGTTAGGATCAGCTACCTTAAATTCGGTACCGGCAGGAATTGTAACATTCTTAATTACCCATGTATCTTCTTCCGGACCGGTAACAAAACGCCATGCAGGCTCTGAGCCCCAACCGTTCATACCACCGCGCAGATAAATATCAACAGGTACGTCTGAAACCCAGATAGCCAGATAATCAGCCGAAACACTATTGAACTTAACTACATTAGAAAGATACTGAGTATGCTCCTCATCCTGAGCTACGAAAGAGCGCAGACGCATATAGAGGGGCTGATAAGGTAATGGAAGATCAGCCTCGGTCTGTACACCGGCCAGATATTCGAGAGCAGCAGCCATATCACTGTTGACAGGATTAATCTGAGCACAGTCATAGAAAGCCTGTGTAATCTCACGATAGTCGGTAAATTCCGGACTCAGCGATACCTGTACTTTATAAGTAGCGATAGCAGCATAGCCGAAATCGGGCTGAGAACAGGTCAGATGGAAATTACCTGAGCCATTAGCCTGGGTAAGCATAATGCTCTGGTCCTGCATCACCGGCTCGTTGAGGAATGAGGTCGTAATGACCCCCTCATGTGTCTTAAGCACCGGGTTGTCATCCCATGCCTCGTCACAGCTTGCAAAACCGAGAGACACAGCGGCGATGGCAAATATATGAAATATCTTTTTCATCAGTCTTTTGGTTGATTGTTAGTTTGAAGCTACTTTTCCTTTGGCTATGCCGTAAATTTATGGACTGTACGGCATAGCTCAGGAAAATAGGAATGATTAATAACCCGGATTCTGCTTGAAGTCAGGCTGAGCTGCCAGCACCGCTGCCGGGATAGGATAAAGAGCATAGTGAGCGGCAATACGTGTACCCTCGAGGTTCTCAAGACTACCCTTGCACTGCCATACTGTCTGTGTCGGACCTACGAACATACCGTTGCGCACAAGGTCACTGCGGCGTACGCTCTCAAGATAAAGCTCACGTGAACGCTCGTCCATTATACCCTTACGAGTCAGGTCAGTAGCACCATAGGCAGGAGCACCGGCGCGGGCGCGTACAACGTTGATATAATCAAGAGCCTTCTGACGTTCACCGGCACCACCGTTGACATAACACTCAGTGTACATCAGATATACATCAGCCAGACGTATAATAGGCTGGTCAGTAGAAGCAAATGTGGTAGCGGGGAAGTTGCATACCCAGTTGCCGTCTGAACCCATTGTCATGTCCCAGCCACCGTCAGCGGCAGCGTTACGGGTACGACCGGTAAATTTAACAATAGCATTACCACCTGCAGTAGCCCATGAAACTTCATTGAAGCCTTTGAATTCATCGCTGTAATCCTCAGCTTCCCAGCTGCCATCGGCATTCTGGCCTGCGGGCATTATACCGCGCAGCCACAGGTCGTCACGGACGTCACCGTCAAGACCATAGAATTTCTCGGCCATCTGCTTGATACCACGGATACATGACCATTCGCCGGAGCAACCGTATATCTGTCGCGGCATATAGTGAGTATTAGATATAGTAGCAGCTATGATGAACGACGGACCGCCGTAGCTTTGTGTCATAGTGTCGTCGAAAGATATACCGAAGAGAATTTCATTCTCAGCTTTATTCGAACCACCGGGCATATAAGCATTATTGTCACGTGCGAACAGATAGAGGTAATGCTCGGCAAGACCAGAACCCTGGAAACCACTGCCACGATGACGTGCGATAATATTCTCGCAACGCTCGCTACATTTATCCCAGGCACCTGTTCCGGAGAATACTTCGGCATTGAGATAAAGACGCGCTAACAAAGCTTCAGCACCATCAAGACCTACACGGCCGTATACAGGATTTTCGCTGATAAGTTTGTTGTCCACAATGTCACGTAACTCAGCTTCAAGCCAGTCATAAAGATCTTTACGTGAAATCTGCTCTGGTTCCTCACCAACGGCAGCTTCTTCAGTAATGAATGAAGACTGTCCGAACAGGTCAAGCATATTATAATATGAGTATGCACGGAGCACACGTGCCTCAGCACGCATTTCGCTTGTCTCAGCGTCTGTAGCATCAGCTGTATTGGCAAGGAACTGGTTACATATAGCCACGTGTCCTACAAGACGGTAATAAGCACCTTCAAGCAGACCGTTGTTGCTTGCCCATGTACAGGCTGTAATCTCGGGTACGCCGGAGTCAGACCAGAGCCATACTACCTCGTCAGTCGGAAACTCATTAAGAGTAAATATCATACGCAGGTAAGCCGAAGTACCGGCATCAAGACCGCTTACGTATGAGCTACCAGGTCCTGAGATACCGCTGCAAGCGATACCCGAATAGCAGATAGCCAGAGTATTGGCTTTAAAATCGGGATCGTTAGGATTTACCAGATTGGGATCGTTAGGCTCCAAATCAAGGTCGCCTACGCATGAGCTCAGACCGAGAGTAAGAGCAGCACCACCAATCATTAAATATTTTTTGAGATTCATTGTCTTAAGGTTTTTCGTTTCTATCATGTAATGATTAGAAGTTGGCTACGATACCCAGTGACCATGAAGTGGTACGGGGGTAGATATTACCGTCAACACCGCTGAATACCTCCGGGTCAAGACCTTTGTACTTGGTAATGACGAAGGGGTTCTGCACACCGGCGAAAATACGCAGGTTGAGCTTATCGTTGATGAGATTGTCGAAAGTGTAGCCCAGAGTGATGTTATCACAGCGCAGGAAAGAAGCGTTGCGCAGCCAATAGTCAGAGAACGACTGGTCAGCCTGGAAGTAGAAGTCGTTAACGAATACGTTAGAAAGCTGATTGTTACGGAATACACCGTCAAGAGCTGTACCGCCGCGCAGAGCCTGTGCGTAAACATAATTGCCAAGAGAAGCACGCAGTGAGAAGCCGAGGTCCCACTTCTTATAACGGAAGTTCGAACCGAAGGTCATTGTCACATTAGGATCTTTTGAATGACGAACAACAAGGTCGTGAGTATCTATCACGCCGTCGCCGTTCTGGTCAACGTAAGCACCTTCCACAGGATTGCCCTGAGCATCATAAACCTGCTGATAAAGGTTGAATGAGAAAGCGGGATAACCCTCACGGTGTATCATACAGTTACCACCTGTACCACCGATACCGCCGCCGACACCGAATTCGTTACCGTCAAGGTTGGTAATTTCATTGTGGTTCCAGCCGATATTGTAGCTAAGTGTCCATACAAAGTCATCAGTTACGATAGGCTTGGCTGAGATATTGAACTCGATACCATAGTTACGCATATCACCGATGTTCTGGGGAAGGAAGTTAACGGTAGAAGAACCGGCCGGAACAGGCACTGTCGAAAGAAGGTCGCGTGTGTTACGCAGATACCACTCGATGCTACCTGAGATACGGTTGTTCATGAAACCGTAATCAAGACCGACGTTCCATGTTGTGGTTGTTTCCCACTTCAGATCCGGATTGTAACCATCGGGGAAGTAAGGTATCAGCCAGCCGCCTGCACCGTTAGTATAGTATGAACCGGGCTGTGATACGTTATACATAGCCAGATAGTTGTAGTAAGAACCTACAGCCTGCTGACCGGTTTCACCCCAGCCGAGACGAAGCTTCAGGTCGCTCAGCCAACCGCTTGCACGCTCCATGAAACCTTCCTGGTCAATACGCCAGCCGAGAGCGACAGCAGGGAATACACCCCAACGGTTGTCTTTAGAGAAACGTGAGGTAGCATCACCACGGACTGTGGCAGTAAACAGATAACGATCCTTGAAAGTGTAGTTGATACGTCCGAAGAACGAGAGTAACTGCAGGTGATTTTTCCAATGGTAGTTACCGTCCTTGTCAGTGCTGTCTGCCTGGAACAGGTTGTTTACCTGATTCTCTGTAGCAGGATCGAAGTTAAGGATAAAGCCGTTGGGAGTCTGTGCAGCAGGCTGAAGACCCATAGTAGTTGCTTTACCTGAGTTAGAGCTTGCACCATAGTTCCAGCCGTTAGCAGCATCACGCGACCATGTGTAACCGGCAGTAGCGTCAATCATTGACTGGGCAGACTCGATTTCTTTCTTATAATTGAGATAGAACTCAAGAAGAGTATTACTGCGGAAAGCATACTGCTTGTTACGAGAACCACCGCCGTAGTTATTATGGTCTTTCCATGCCATGTGCGAGTTAGCCTCAACTGTGTTGTAGTCGTTTGACTTGGTTACGTCATAACCGAGGTTAAGGTTAGCGTGCAGTTCGGGGAGGAAATGGAAAGAATAATCAAGCTGCAGATTACCGTTTGAACGGAATACTTCAGAATTGCTCTTAGCCTGCTCAATAGTGGCAACCGGGTTATAAGCAGCATTATTTTCAAGGTTAGCTGTACCGCCGGCTACAGTGTAAGGCTCGTTGTAACCATTGAACAGATAACCGAACTCAGCAGCAGTACCACCTACGATAGGCACATTATCACGGATAGGTATAGTCGGGTTGTAGCTTACTGCCTGACCGATAGCACCGGTTTGACCCCAGTTATTGCGGAGATAGAAACCTTTGGCATTAGCTGTAACCGAAAGATGATCATCAAAGAATTTCGGAGTCAGAGTAAAACCGAAAGTTGTACGGTTCATGTCTGAACCTTTGAGAATACCTTTATTATTGGTAAATGAAGCGCTGATACGATAAGGAAGCACACCTAAGGCACCGGCTACTGAAAGACTGTAGTCTGAGCTGAACACCGTACGATAGATTTCGTCCTGCCAGTCAGTGCTCACATTGCCGAGATAACCGGCAGCGGCAGAATCCGCACCGTAACGGTCAATCACAAGATTACGGAAAGCATCTGCGCCGAGCACTTCAGTCTTTTTACGTGCATAGTCTACAAAGAAGTTAGCAGTAAAGCTTACACGGGGTTTACCGGCACGGCCTTTCTTAGAGGTAATAAGAATCACACCGTTCGATGCACGGCTACCGTAGATAGCTGTAGCTGAAGCGTCTTTAAGAATAGTCATTGATTCGATTGATTCAGGATCAATCATCGACAGAGGTGAACCCATACCCAGAGGGGTATCGCTGCTCAAAGGCACACCGTCAAGTACGATCAGAGGGTCATTGTTAGCAGAAAGTGAAGCACCACCACGGATACGGATATTAGCTTCACCCTGAGGACCACCGGCAGTTGTAACTACCACACCGGGAGTCTGACCTACAAGCATGTCCTGCACAGAAGTGGCAAGACCGGCCTCTACTTCATCAGGTTTCACAATAGCCACAGAACCGGTGGCATCAGACTTCTTAACACTACCATAACCGATTACAACAGTTTCAGCCAACATGGTACTGTTTTCTTTCATTTCAATCCTGATTTCGGTGCGTCCGTCAACAGGCACCTCCATAGGATCGTAACCTACGTAGCTCACCACGAGGGTAGCGTTACCCGGTACAGTGATGGTAAAGTTACCGTCAAAGTCGGCAGCCGTACCGTTGCTTGTACCTTTCTCCATCACGGTCGCTCCGATCAGGGGTTCACCATACTCATCCACTACGGTGCCGTTTACCGTAATTTTCTGAGCTATGGCCGGAAGCGTGAGCAATAGCAGCATGGCCATCATCGCCCATAGCCTCCGATTCAGATGAAAACATACGTTCTTCATGCAAGAATTGAGTTTAGTTATACATGTATTTTGGTTGTCTCTCTTTACTTGGGTATATATAGAACCGAGGTGTTACGGCACGTTGGGTCAGGACTATGCACCTCGGGAAAGAATATTATATTTATGGGTTGTCTTTCAATTTGTTATGAGTTTTTATGGTTTACCTTGACAAAGGCGTAGACAAAAATAGATACTTTATTTCACCTTGTGAAACATTTTTTAACTGTTAACAGTGTTAATTAACTAAATTAACATTTTTAATATCTGTTTTTTTCATTTTATCGGTGTTTTTGCCATTTTTAAGCCTATTAAGGTATATTCAGCGCCACGCAGCGTGTATCCGGCGTCTTACTGACCAAATGTTAATTCCGAGCGAAAGTAGTGAGACGACTACGGCGGCAGCTATACTCCACAAGATCGAGGCTCCGGGAGTATCAAGTGCTTCGAGAGCCGGGCGATAGGCATGACGCAACAGAACCACAGCTCCTATAGCACATATCATACTTATAACTGTAGCAATCGTCACCACCAGACGGTAAGGAGCGGATACCTCACCGAAACTATATCCTAACTGGAGCAGACTGTGTATAGTAGGACGATTCTTTTCAAGAAGCAGCGACATAGACAACAGCAGAATAAAGACTGACAGCAACGTAATGACCACACCGATGCCTATTACAATGCCTGCGCAGACTTTAAGCAGATAACTGGCCGTGGAACCGCTTTGGTCACCGGCCGCTTCCATACCATGGGCCTCAAGATAAGGAGCTATAGCGACATCACCGGGGCTGCTGATATCGACTATAAGTCGTGTCGGTTGACCGGAGGCATCGGGAGCAAGCATTTCGTTGCTCCAATTCATAAAGCTTTCGGGAACAAGCACCGTATTAAGACGGTCCGAATATCCTACGATGCGTCCTGCAAGTTGCACCTGACGGCCGTCATTGCCATTGAGACGCAGACTTATAGGAAGACCGCTCATCACTTGTTCCGACACACGCGGCAGACCGGCACCGGAGGCAAAGCCGAAGTTATAGAGGGTAAGATAGTCTTTAGCTATTATTATAGGTACCTCACGGTCTCCGGGTTCGTAATGCCAGTCAGCTGCGCTCACATCTACAAACTGATCCGGTACCGATTCAAAAAACAGCATAGTCGACATGCCGCGTCCGCCCTGTTCTATGCCGGCACGTACTTCGTAACCACTGGCGGTAAAGCGCCCTACTCCACGTACCCATGGCTGAGCTTCAAGGTCAGCTATCTCATCGGCAGTGAAATCGCTACTGCTGTCACCAAGCATAGTCGAGGCAGTTACACGCTTATTGAGTACAAGATAACCGGTGTCAATCACACTGCCTTCACTGTGCAGCAGGCCGCGCAGGTCGGCATATATCTGAACACCGGCACAGATTATAGCCAGACCGAGCAGATTTGATATTATAAAACCAACTATACGCCACGGCGAAAGATTAGCACGCAGCAGCCGGCGCAGAAGGAGTTGTGATGAAGCAGTCACAATAGTTATCGGTTGTAAAATTATATATTAATATATTCAGAGTCAGAGACGAAGAATCTCAGCATTCTCAAGGACAAGCGGATTGCCTACAGAAGTAGAGATTACGGCTGCCCCCTGACGCCGGGCTTCGGCAGCTATCATTTCAGCAGCGAGACGATTATTAGCTGAATCAAGATGGCTGACTGGCTCATCAAGCAGCAGAAAGTCAAATGGCTGGCATAAGGCACGTATCAGTGCCACACGCTGACGTTGACCTACAGACAGGCGTTCAGCCGGCCAGTCGGCCCGTTCGGCGATACCGAGTTGAGCAAGCCAGCGCTCTATCTGACGGCGCTCCGCATAACCGGTAAGGCGGTTTTTAAGCTCGATATTCTCAAGAGCGGTTAATGAACCGAACAATCCGAGTTCCTGCGGCACGTAGGCAAGGTGCATACGACGTAATTGCTGCCATTGTTCAGGCTTTATCACAGCGGCATCGGTATCACCTATGAACAGATGTCCGGAATAGTCCGTCCGCGTACCATATATATAGGAGCACAGTGATGATTTACCGGCACCGCTGGCTGCTTCAATACGGTAAAAACGTCCGCGTTCGAAACAAACCTTACGCAACCATACACCACTCTCAGCAGGAGGTTCGGCACTAAACACCACAGGCAGCACCGCCTCAAGGGTGATGCTGCCTATGTGACTGTTTATGGTGACTGAAGTCATGAGTACTATCAGAGAGGTAACATATTCTCGATTACGTAGGCCGTCATATTAGGACGTGTAGCCGGTGCTTCGACACCTACACGCCATTCCAGGCCACCCGAATAAGGATAGGCTGCCATCACAATACAGGCATCCTCAGCTTCCGGAGTACCGGCTGTAGGAGATTGTTTAGCAGGCACACTTGCTACCAAAGCTATACAGGCGTCCTTAAACTTAGGAGTAACGTCCTTTAGAGTAAATATAGACTTCTCTAACTGACCGTCACCATTGGTTACATTAGCCTCGCCCCATCCAAAACGCAATAGTTTACCGTCCTTATCTATTTTACCACCTGCGGATTTAGTGAAATCCGAGATATAATCAGCTAAAGTGTTGGCCGGTTTGCCGTCGGTAGTAATAACACCACTGAGGCGTCCCTGTACACCCTGACGATTATCAATAGCTATCGCTATAGTACCGTCGACAGGTTTAAGCATCGACACCATGTTAGGAGGTAAAGCACCGCCTAAAGAACTTGAAATCTGTTCTATCTTAGAGGTCAGTTCCTTAGGATAGCCCATAGCGAAGAGGTACTGAGCCTGAGTGTCTATTGATTCAACTGTGGCAAGGTCTATTTTCTGTACAGGCAGCAGATATTTCGACGGATTGCCTTTTGAATTGAGTAGTGTGGCTGTTGCTTTTATTATATCTTTCTCACAGTCGAGCGAACCGCTGGCATAGGCAGCATCTTCAAATAACATTCCCATTGCGATACGAGCAGTGGCAATATCCTTGACACCACTGCCGAAAGCCTGCTTCAACAATCCGTTCATGTCGCCCCAGTAGAGCACGTCATGGTCACTTTTCTGCAGATGGGAGGCTGCATCAGTACTAACAAAACTCTGAGCGGAATTAAGAGCTGAATACGAACTTACGGCTGTGACGTCTATGGGACTGTCAGGACGGCTAAGACATATCCAGTACTGAGTGCCTCTGTAAGCTATAGGACCGCAGGTGTAGACACCGGCATTATCAGTGAATGACTTACCGGTATGAAATTCAATCCATTTAGTAAACTCCTGAGTATCTTCAAGCATACCGGTCAGATATGTAGCGTAAGCATCGCTGAACATCACACAAGAGCTATGACTCACACCTGTACTATCGGCAAGGAGAAGTGTCGGAGTCTTAAAACCTGTACCCGGAGCACGATAAAGATTGGCCATCAGTTTTTCAGTCTCCTCACTACGTTGTAATTTTCCGTCTTTCAGTTTACAACCGAGATCTTCAAGCAGACGTGGAGTATTGATTACTGTCACCGAGGTAGCCGACGAGGGCACCGAACCCAACAGTGCGGACACACTGTCGTCAGTGTTTTTTGTACATGAGGCCGACAGGGCCAATACGGCTGCGGCAAGCCACAGCCCGGTCTTGCGTAATAGATTCATATCATTTCCGGTTTTATGATTTCGATGTTCAGGCAGACGCCATATATTATAAAATACTTAGAAATACTAAGGTATATAAATCTATAACGCAGTTATAGGCGTAAAGTTAACAAAATGTTTGGCAGGGTCATGAGTTTTGTCTATCTTCGCGCCGTAAGCATACAAGATATAAATCTCAGGCAACAGATAATGAACAGAATATCACAACGTGTGGCGACTCTGTCGCCTTCAGCTACTCTGGCTATGTCGCAGAAAAGTGCTGAACTCAAGGCGCAGGGCGTCGACGTTATCAACATGTCGGTAGGTGAACCTGATTTCAATACTCCCGACTTCATCAAGGAGGCAGCCTGCCGGGCTATAGAGGAGAATTATTCACGTTACAGCCCCGTCGCGGGTTACCTGTCTTTACGACAGGCTATATGCGGAAAGCTCCGTCGTGAGAATGGTCTTGATTTCACTCCAGACTGTATTGTAGTCGGCAACGGTGCCAAACAAGAGCTGTGCAATGTAATTCTGGCTACTATAAATCCCGGTGATGAAGTTATCATTCCTGTTCCGGCGTGGGTCAGCTATGTCGAAATGGTAAAGTTAGCCGAAGGTGTGGCTGTACCGGTACATGCCGGTATAGAACAGGATTTCAAGATAACAGCCTCTCAGCTTGAAGCGGCCATAACCCCGCGTAGTCGTATGATAATGCTTAATTCTCCTTCCAACCCTACAGGAAGCATCTATAGCTACGACGAACTGAAAGCTCTGGCCGAAGTACTGGAACGTCATCCGGAGATTATCGTACTCACCGATGACATCTACGAACATATCAGTTTTGTTGACCATGTGCACAGCATTGCCGAGTTTGAATCTCTACGCGACCGTACTGTTATAATTAACGGTGTTTCCAAGGCTTATGCCATGACCGGCTGGCGTATTGGCTATATGGCCGGACCGGCTGATATAGCCAAAGCTGTCGCTAAACTACAGGGTCAGTACACTTCCGGAGTATCTTCAATAGCTCAGAAAGCTGCCGAAGCCGCCTACAACGGACCGCAGGAATGTGTCGAAGACATGCGACATGCCTTCGAACGCCGCCGCGATCTAATAGTGAATCTGGCTGCCGAGATTCCCGGCTGGGTATGTAATGTGCCGCAGGGTGCTTTTTATCTCTTTCCTGAAGTAAGTGCCTACATCGGTAAACGTTATGGTGACATCGAAATCAAAAGTAGCGGCGACTATGTAATGTACATTCTTGAACATGCTCATGTCGCTTGTGTCGACGGCGACGCTTTCTGCGCACCGGGTTATATGCGCCTGAGCTATGCTACCAGCGATGACAACATACGCGAAGCTATGCGCCGCATTCGGGAAGCTTCCGCTCTTCTTCATTAATCTAAAATTAAATTAGGAGGTCCTGTCAGCATAATGGCAATCATTATGCTGACAGGACCTCCTATTTAATTTTAGCAATACCTTGTACAGTAAGGTAAGATACTGGCCTTACTCTACGAAGTTGGCAAGACGGGTATAGAATGTCGGATCTTCACCTGTAGTGAGGTCTACGAGTTTGCCTTCGGGGTTAATGATGGCCTTAGTAGGAAAACCCTCTATTTTATAAGCGGTATATAGCTCTCTGTTGTCACCGTTATAGAGATTCAGCCAGGGTATCTGATGTTTTTTGACTCCGGCACGCCAGTCAGCTTCCGGCTCGTTGCAGCCGATACCGATTACCACAATCTTGTCACCGTATTTGTTATACGCCTCCTTCAACGCCGGGAAGCCTCTTATACACCAGTCGCACCAACTACCCCAGAAGTCGAGGATGACCCATTTACCACGGAAATCAGACAGACTTACTTTTTTACCATCAAGGTCAGGGAGTGTAAAGTCGGGAGCAGTGATTGTGCCAGAGGCTACTTCCGCCTTACGTGCTTCTTCAGCTTCTCTATCTTTCAGCATCTCTTCCGCCTGCTGATTGTATAATATAGCGTAAGGCATAAGAATAGACTTCTTTGCTTCCGGGGTCATATTATCGTATGCAGTCTTGAAATCATCACCGCTGAGGTCCAGAATAGCAAAGGGTATAGCCGGACTTTTAGGGTTGTCGGCTACGAATTTTTTGATTGCTGCATCATAGCGATCCATTATAGCCTTCGTCTGCGCTTCTGACACATTCTCGTTATTATTAACCAGATAGAAGTATTCCTGCTGGATAGGTCCTGTAATTGATGAGAGTGTGGTAAGATCCTCCATCAGCTGTGTGCCCTTTACTTTATAGTCAAGCGGATCAAAAGAACTGATACTAACTTCCAGCTTGTCGTTGGGGGCAGCATAAAAATCGGGTTCCATACGGCTCATTACCGGTGGCTCTATATTATATCGCGCAGCCCCGGCTTGATCAAGTTTCATTCTCGCAACACCGTTTTTGACTTCCAGTGTGTCATAAACCACTTTAAGGTCTTCCTGCTGTTTGGCATTGAAGACATTGTCGATTGTCACATGACTGACTACCAGAGTTTTCTCTTGAAAGTCTTCTGGAAGCTGGATAGTCACATCACCCTCATTGTTTGAGCAGCCTACCATTATTAAACCTGTAGCCGCCCAAAGAATTATCTTCTTCATTTTTAATTTACTTTTGAAATTGTATAAGTATGTGATGAAGTGCAAAGATAATGATAATTCGTTAGTTAGTAAAAATTTTTTCAGTATTGAAATATCGATAATGTATATTCTCATACTTTTATTTAATTTTGCAGAGTTACTGAAAAAATATTCTTCGAATGTTTCTTCATTATCATATAGTCGGTTCGGAGATCATTGTGTTGGTCTTTCAAAGTACCGGACAGATTTTTTAATTACTAAAGTATTTATTATCAACTAAAAATAATGTTGTATGAATCTACTGACTTATATCTGCTGTACAATAATTATCATTGCCTTTCTTGTAGCACTGTTCTATATCAGAAAAGTAAGATCAGATGATATAAAAAGAAAACGTAACTGGATGGAACAACTTCCTTCCTTAATATCCACTTTGGGTGTGGTAGGTACTTTTGTGGGTATTACGGCTGGTCTCATTGCCTTTAATCCCAACAATCTGGATGCCAGTATACCGGAACTGCTACAGGGACTTAAGACAGCTTTCTTCACATCATTGTTAGGTATGATCGGTTCAATTTGGCTTAACAGAGTCTTGAGTAAAAAGTTATCTCACGAGAATCCTGAGTTTGACTTAAGGCAGGCTGTTCAGCTTATAGTCGATACTCTGAATAACAATCATACATCATTACTTTCGGTTGTAAAATCTCCTGTTGACTCTGAGGACGAAATAGAAAGTCTGTATCCTGTTGTCAGACAGATTAAGAATGACCTTGCACGAATAAGAGAGTTAATGGTTAGTGTTTGGTCGATTCAGAACGATATAGAGCAATTGAAAGGTTTGTTGACATCTGCTGCACAGATTAAAGAGAACTTGGAACAATTACAAAGTCTGCGACTTGACACCGAACAGGTTAAAGATGACGTAGAGGAAATAAAAGGTATATTTCAGGATATGCTTACTGCTACACAGAGTATCAATCGTGATCAGGAGAAAGCCCGTGCGGTGTTGATGACGGCAACAGCCTCAGTAACAGTTATGGATAATAATTTAGAAGAGATAAAAAATAAACTTGATGGTATTGCCTCACGGGAGGAAAATCAAAACTCTTTAAATTAATTACCGATGATAAGAAATAATCCATGGTTATCAGTATCAGATCTTATGACGGGTCTGATGATAATTTTTCTTTTCATAGCAATTGCCTATATAAAACAGGTAGATAGCAATCAAACTATACTAAAGGATTTTGTCGAAAATAAACAGGAACTTCATGATAAACTTATTGATAAATTCAGAACGGAATCCAAAGACAGTATTATTACTATCGGTGGTGATTTATCGATGCGCTTTCAGAAGGCGGAATCCTTATTTGATGACGGCAGTTGGGAACTGAAACCTGAATTTAAAGCACAGTTAGCAGAGATTCTTCCTAAATATCTTGATATACTTTTGAATGATTCGCTGAAATATAAAATCCGTGAAATCAGAATCGAAGGCCACACGAATGATGTGCCTTTCCCCTCGATTGATTCAGATCCGTATATGGCGAATCTTATACTTTCGCAACGTCGTGCATTAAGTGTAATGTATTTTCTCAGAAATCTATCGAAATACGAAAGTTACTCAGAAGAAGATAAAAAGTTACTGGAATATTGGTTTACGGCTAACGGCCTATCATACGGCCATGCTTTAGATCATAATGGCGACTATGCATTACTTACAGGTGAGCCTATTGATAGAGAAAAATCGCGTAGGGTAGAATTTCGTATTATAACTTTAGGAGAAGAATTACTGGAAAGTTTTGTAGAAAGATCAAGATAAGATACAATATGATAGAATGTATTAAGAGAGAAATATACTATAATGACAGATTATCACGAATTCTGAAAATAGTATCAAGCATTACAATTATAGAATATGACGGCACAAATGTTGACGGAAGTATGGGTGTACTTGAATTCATGGACATATACACTGACCGGAAACAGCTTTGTATAAATATTATACTATTGGGTGATACTAACTATAAAATTCTGGATAATGAGAAAAAATTGAAATCGAAATGGCACAGCCTTAATATTATACGGACAGGTAACCGCTGGGATGAACAGAACTTTGAGACTCTGAATATTTCAAGTATTATGATTCTTCATATTTTGTCTAATATCAATAGTGAAAGAGATAATACCCCGCTCGGTAGGCTTTTCAGATTTCAGCAACACCGTAATAAGAAGTTGATACGCTCAATAATTGATTCCACACGCTGTGCTTATTATGCATCGTTTATGAAATCTGAAACAGATAATCTGTTTAGCTGTCCGGTAGTTATTAATTTTAAAGTCACACTTGACGATTTAAGATTTACCGTTTCAGAAGAGAAAGAGCACACCCCTACCCTTTTTTGTTCGGACAGAAAAGAGTATATGGAACATGCCGTTGAACACCTTGACCCTAAAGATTCATTTTTCCTTTGTTTTGATGAGATGGAAAGCGGTTGTACAGAATGTAATCAGTGTGGGAACTACAAGGTACAAAGAAGTTGTCCTATGGCCCAATGTAAAATAGCCGAATTTTATCGTACTGGTAATTTTATTGACCATAACGATACCATAGCCCATCAATGGTACTTAAAAGCCGCCCGACAGTCCTATAAGCCTGCTTTAATAGCTGTGGCAAATGACTTGATGAAAGGTACCGGATGTAAACAGGATATTCTCAGAGCTGTTAAAATATATGCTTCATTTGCTTCTAAATCTACATATAAGTATCTGGCTCCTATGATAATAGCTACAGTTGAGAATAACGAAGATATTTCTTCTGCGACTGCAATTAAATTTATAGCCATGCTTGCTAATGAAGGTAATACGGAATATATAAAAAAATTAGCTGATGCCTTTGAGAATGGTAGTTATGATTTACCGGTCGATAATGAACAGAAAAGATACTGGGAAAACCTTTTAGAACCACAGTCGGAGTTGCCGGTCGCTGCTGCGAACGACAATAAGATTATTACACTTATACATAGTGCTGAAAACGGTGATATAACAGCACAGATAAAGTTGTGTGAGTTATATTTTTATGGTGAAATATTTCCGGTAGATTACGAACAAAGCGCCTATTGGGGTGAGAAAGCACTCGCACAAGGTGACAGAAGCTGTCGTTTTAAAGTAGCCTATTCGAATTCCCAATTCGGTAACCGGTCCAGAGCTCTGGCCTTATATTCTCAATTGGCTGAAGAAGGAGATTGTACGGCTATGAATAATCTCGGATATGTAGAGGAAGCACTTGATAAGAAGATTTACTGGTTTAAAAGGGCTGCTGACTCTGGAAATTATGTAGCGCAATACAATATAGGGCTTTATTATAAAGAAGGCAGAGGTGTTGAACAGTCTTACAAAGAGATGTTTCATTACATGGAGATGTCTGCTAAAAACGGTTTTGAACTAGCAATGATTGAGGTGGCCCGGCTATATAAAAGAGGATGCGGCGTAGAGAAGGATACTGATAAGATGCTTCATTGGTATGAGAAAGCTATCGCTAAAGAAAACGTTGCTGCGATGCTGGAAATTGCTTTTCTTTACCGGTATGGAGATTATATAGCTCAGGATTCTGCTAAAGCTATGGAATATTACTGCAAAGCTGTTCAGACAGGTGATAAAGGAAATTTTACAGAAGATTCCCCTCAATTAGATGCTATGTACAATATAGGGAGAATGTGGGAACTCGGAGAAACCGGAACCAAAAATATCAGTAAGGCTATTTTTTGGTTTCGTAAAGCTGCCTTGCACAATCATACCGATTCAAAAAAGGCTCTCATAAGGCTTGGGACAAACTGGATAGATAAAAACGGTAACACTGTTTCAGAATAATTAAACGCTATGCGGCCAACACTTGAATATCTATATACTAAATTTGATTATTTCAATAAACTATGTTTTTACGGACAGTTACAAAGACCTATTATACAACTGAGTACACGTAAAGGGGCTCTTGGGCGTACTTGTTGTGAAACAGATCGAGATTCAGGTAAGAAAACAGTATGGATTGAAATAAGCGTCAGACAGAATCTTCCTGAGGAGGAGTATATTGATACTTTGCTTCATGAGATGATTCATTATTACATACAGACCAATAATCTTCGGGACGATGCTGCTCACGGTTCACTGTTTAAAGCTGAAATGAACCGTATCACTGCTACCTACGGTCTACGGATAACTATAGAGTATGCTCCTTCAGAAGAAGAGCTTGTGAATACTATATCAAGATGGAGATATGTGTGTATAGCTACATTTAATGACGGCCATAAAGCTGTCGCAGTGGTAGCAAAAAACAAACTCTTTTATTTCTGGGAGGTAATATCATCGTTACCTGACCTGTCAGTGGCTGAGTGGTATATCAGTGACAGAGCCATATTTGAGCAGTATCCGCTTAGTTCTCATCTTAGGTTGTTCCCTATAGAGTCTGTTAAAATCCCCTTATATTTAACAGGCGCAAAACCGTTAAAAAAAGTCGGTAATATTATTCAGGTGGTTGAACCGTAATTCTGTAATAAAAATACTTAGAGGGTACATCAGGAGGCTATGTCGAAATTGAGGTCTCCTCGTTTCATAACATGCTGAAAAACATAAAACAAAGTCCTGACTTGAGAAAGTCAGGGCTTTGTTATGTCAGAAAGTTTTTGTAACTTAGTGCCTCTCTGATATATATATCAGAAAGCATAGTTCTTGAAGCGATCCGGGCGGTGACGCCAGCGGAACAGCAGATTGCCGACCGGGTGCCAGAGCCAGAAGAATGGTAGTGAAAGGCAGAGCCTTACGGCCTGTAGGCGTGCTGCTACTTTTCTATATAATATAATTTCGTAAATCCAGAAAGTAAGCAGCACTATCAGGGCTATAATAGCCGGTATCAGACTCGGCAGGCCGATAACAGCGGCAGCGACACAACAGCCGGCCACACCCCACTGCATAGCCGATATAGCACCTGTCCGTAGGAAAGGTCCGCTTGGCAGCCAGCGGGCAGAGAAGTCGGCGCGTTCTTTCCGGTCGGTCCACATACGCGAGGCATCTCCATTCCAGTAAGCGGTAAGTACGGAGTCGGGATTCAGCATGACAGCCGTATTGTCGGAGGAGGTAATGTCGTTGACAAATACATCATCGTAGCCGGTCTGTAAGGTGAGAGTACGTGCAAAACCTTTCTGTTCAAAAAACAGGCGTTTCATAAAGGCCAGGTTTGAACCGTCACCGCGATAAGGACGGCCGCCTATGGCATAACCTAACCACATGGCTGAAGTCAGCACAGCATCAAACTGACGATACCAGCGCGAAGCACCGCTGAGTTCTCTGAAATCATAGCGGGTAAACCCTAACACAACTTCCGTAGAATAGTCGCGGGTAAACGGGTCCATCATCTCCGACAGCCATGAGTCCGAGGGAATGGTATAGTCCGTATCAGTAGTGCGCACCACGTCGCCCTTTGCTGCTTTTACTCCGAGGGTCACAGCCAGTTTCTGACGACTCAGGTGATGCGATTCGGGCGGAATAAAAGTAAAGTAAAGATTTTCGTAGAGTGCGTTGTAGTGTTCGGAGACAGCTGCTGTGGCTGAGGCTCCGGAATCGTAGACCAGTACTACATCAAAATTGTCATAATCCTGATGCATAAGCTTCTCCAGATATGCATCGAGTTCGTCAAGATGATTTGAAGCATAGACTATGACTGTGAGAGCGGGATGCGAAGTAGTACTTGGTGCCTCGGTAGGCACATATACAGAGGTTGCCGCTGTGCGTCTGAAAGGCGCTATAAGCCACCAGACCAGTACTCCGCAGAGTATGGCGACACCGATAAGACACCAGCATATAGGCTGGAAATTGAATGTAAAAAAATAAATGTCAGTCACGATAAACGGTAAATGGTGAACTTTAGAATTCGGAGAAGAACTTGGGTTTGAATACAAGGCCCGCACGCAGACGTGAGTGGTACTGGTTGTAGTCAAGCAGATTCTCGCCGTATCCGTTATAATATTGGAAGAAGAGGTTGAGATTCGATTTGTCGTGTACACGCCATGTGAATTCCACCACTGTGTTGAAATTCAGATTCCAGCCTTTACGCTTCATAAGTGTTACGCCCCAGGTGAACTCGTGACCGCGTGTGTTGAATACCGCACCGGCTTGCCACAGACCGGTATAATTAAGAATGTCCCGGTTGTTTTCTCCGTCGACAATAGGAATCCAGAACTTGGAGTGAACCATGAGCCAGTCATTGACTATAGTGGACCCGCACAAAGCTATACGGTTCCAGCTACGGCTCTGTATGCTGTCGCGGCCGTTGCTTTCGTGTTCGAGCAGTACGGTCATTTTACCCACATAACGGTCTTTGCTGAAAAAAGGCTTGGTCCAGCCGATACCGGGATTAAAATTCAGATCGTGCATAGGCATGGATTTCTCAAACACATTCCAGAATGTCTTCTGAGTGTACATCAGAAAAAGATATGAATGCCAAGGCAGTATCTCGTTGGTGATACGTATGGCCAGTGAAATCTGAAATTTCACATCCGAGTTGGTACGTGTAGGTTTTTTACCTAATGCAGTGCCGACGGTGAAGTAATTGTCCTTGTAAAGGCCGAAATAAGGCCCGAAGTCGAGTTCATGTTTGAGTGAGTCGACAAATTCCTCCTGTCCCCTGACGGAAAGGAGCTGGGCGGCCGACCTGAAGGTGTACGCCGAGGAGAGAAATACGCAGAGAAGCGCAGTGATCAGACGGGTCATGATGTTTGGGTTGTGTATAAAACATTGCAAAGATAATACAAACCCCTGTGATAAGCGCAAAAAATAGTCTGAAAACCATTCCTCCAAGCTACTCTGATAACTGTTAAAGGTAAATGATAGGCTCCGAAAGCTTGCATAGAGACGGATATGTTATTAAATTTGCAGTTGATAAAGAATAATCACGCGATTTACTCCTCTCCGCGAATCAAAGAATCTTATCCATAGACATCACAGAAAATGGGAATAGATTACACTCCGCTGTTCCGGAACCGAATGGTGAACCGAGCTCAGCGCACCGATGCATGGCGCACTAACGAAGCCGATCTGCAGGCCGAAGTGCTCCGTAGCCTTCTGAAGCGCGGAGCTGCGACCGAACCGGGACGTCGGTATGCCTACGACGAGCTGGCGCATCTGCGCAATCCTTACGAAGCCTATCGGCGGCGTGTGCCGCATGTAGGTTATGAAGCTATACGCGATTCGGTGATGCGTATGGTGGCCGGAGAGCGAGATGTGCTGTGGCCCGGTGTGTGCCGCGACTATGCCCAGTCGTCAGGCACATCGGGGGGCAAGTCGAAATATATACCTATCACTACCGATTGTCTGCGCTATAACCACTATGCCGGGAGTGCGGACACGGTAGGACATTATCTGCGTCAGGTGCCCGACAGCCGGATATTCTCAGGCAAGGGGTTCATACTGGGTGGTTCGTTTGCCAACGAACTTCATCCTGCCGACCAGCGTGTTAAAGTGGGTGATCTCAGTGCCACACTTATAAGCAAGATGCCTTTTCTGGCTGACATGGCCCGTGTACCTGACCGTAAAACGGCTCTGCTGTCTGACTGGACAGTGAAGCTGCCGGCTCTCGTTAAAGCTGCACGTGATTGCAATGTCACCAATATATCAGGTGTGCCGTCGTGGTTTCTGACCGTCATACGTTCTATACTGAAGTCGAAACGTGCATCAAATCTGTCGGAGGTGTGGCCTAATCTGGAGGTATTCTTTCACGGTGGCATTTCGTTTGAACCTTATAGGGCTGAATACCGTCGTCTTACTGATATGTCAAAAATGCACTTCATGGAGACTTATAACGCTTCGGAAGGTTTCTTTGGTGTGCAGAATGACCTTACTGATCCGTCGCTTTTGCTAATAGCTGACTGTGAGGTATTCTATGAGTTTTTCCCTATTGACGGTAAGGGCGAGCCTGTGCCGCTATGGGGAGTGGAAAAAGACCGTACATACGAACTTGTTATTTCGGCTTCTAACGGTCTGTGGCGTTATCATCTCGGCGACACGGTAACTGTCACCCAGACTGCTCCGGTCAAAATCCGTATAGCCGGGCGTACCAAGAGTTATATCAATGCCTTTGGCGAAGAACTGATGGAGGATAACGCTGAACGTGCCATAGCTGAGGCCTGTCGTCTGACCGGTGCTTCGATTGTCAATTACACGGCTGCTCCTGTTTTTGCCTCTGACGGTAAGCGGGGGCGCCACCAATGGCTGATAGAGTGGGCTAAGGCGCCGAGCAATGTGCATGCTTTCGCTGTCGAGCTTGATCACCAGCTGCAACAGCTTAATTCCGATTACGAAGCCAAACGTGCCAACACCATATTCCTTGATCCGCCTGAAGTTCTGTCTGCGCCTCGCGGTCTCTTCGACCGCTGGCTGGCTTCTGCCGGCACCCACAAACTGGGAGGCCAGCGCAAAGTGCCACGGCTTGTCAACCATCGCGGCGTCATGGACCGCCTGCTCAGCTTGATAGGGTAGTCAGAATAGTCGGAGCTATCGGAGTAATCGGAGCTATCAGAGTAATCGGATTTATCGGAATCGGAATAATCGGAGCTATCAGAGCTATCAGAAAAATCGGAGCAGTCGGAATAAGCAGATTATTCTGATAATTCCGACAGCTACGATTACTC
>CAMWKC010000007.1 GCA_947174735.1 uncultured Porphyromonadaceae bacterium | reverse complement strand
GTTTTGCTAACTTTGTTAACCCTGATGCTATCTTTGCATCAGGGTTAACAAAGTTAGCAAAACTAACAGAGTTAACAAAGATAACAAAATGATTTCCGATTATGACAGATGCTGAAATATTACAGAATTGGCTCTACTCTATGTCTAAGACAGATAGAGCTATATGCAGAAAAAAGATAGAAATTGCCTGTCACGTGTCATCTAATGCAGTATATTACTGGATTAGAGGAAAAAGGAAATTACGAGAAGTCTATAAAAAGAAAATTAATGAAGTTGCTAATATGCAACTTTTTGAATAATAACCACTTACCCCCCCCCGATTTTTTATATGCCTTATATTGAGAACTATACGATTGAAGCTCTGAAAACAGTACCGTTAGACAGAGTTATTCAAGGACTCGAAGGTTCGGGAATGACAAAATACTGTCGTTGCCCTTGGTGTGGGACGGAAGGTAAGAAAAAAGGCCTTAAAGTCGTTGACAATCCTAAATCTCATACACGTTTTGTAAAATGCTTTAGTTGCGGACAAGGAGTAGGGGGAAATACAATCAGAATCATGCAAAAGATTCTGGGAGTAGAATTTGTTGAAGCGTGCGAATATATATCCAATCAAACGGGGATTCCTTTACAATATCAGGAAAGGCCGAACGCGAAGCAAGAGCAGCAGAAGGACGACATACAGCTTCCGGCCAATATTGATGATGAATCCTTCGCGGCTCGACAGTTAACAGCATCAGGACTAACAGTCGAAGATGTGACAGCCAAAGTAATTGTCTCCGGACATGAAGTGTTGATACCGACCATTTGCAAAGGCTCTCTCAATGTCCGTACCGGTAGTGTGGACTACATGCAGGACGAGATGCTGATATTGTATTATGATTTGGAGGGACGACGGAAGATGTATCTTCCACCGAAGAATCGGTCACGGGAGATACCGTACACCCGTGTTAGGTGGTCTAATCCGGGCTTACATCTGTCAAAAGATGGTAAGCCGATTAAATACCAAACGCCTTCAGGCGCCGAGAGTACATTTTACTTTCCGCAAAGGTTACGCGCTGCCTATCAGTCAGGCACGCACATTGAAACACTGTTTGTTCAGGAGGGAGAAAAGAAGGCGGAAAAGGCTTGCAAACACGGTATTATGTCAGTTGCTATACAGGGTATAGGCAACATAGGTAAAGAGGGGAAAGAACTTGATCCGGAAATACAGTACCTTGTTCAGAAATGCAAGGTCAAGAATATTGTATTTCTAATGGATTCCGACTATAACAACCTTCATTCTTCTCTTAAGGACCAAGACCTTATAGAGACGAGGCCGAAGGCATTTGCCCGCGCTTTAATAAAATTCAAAGTTTTTCTCCAGACATTATCACAGTGCGGACTGTTCGTGGACCTTTGGTTTGCTTACGTCAAACCAAACGCAGCAAACGAAAAAGGTATTGATGATTTGCTTACAGGTACTCTTGCAGGTCAAGAAGATAATCTGAAGATAGATGTCGAGAAAGCAATGCTGCGTATTAACGGAAAAGGTGATTACGTAGATGTACGCAACATTTCGGCTTATTCTCACACCAAAATCCTTGACATTTGGAAACTTAACAGTGCGCAGGATTTTTTCACCGAACACCGCGAACAGCTAATATATCTGCATGAGTTTAAATTCGGGAATGTCTCTTATAAAGTAATAGACGGTGATTTTAAAGTTGACACCGAGTATGGAGGCAACGGAGAATTTTGGACTACTTACGAGGACGACAAAGGCCGCACGAAAGTAGAAATACAGATTAACGATGTACTTGATTTTCTGTCTGCAAACGGGTACAGGTCTTATAAAGGTATTGACGGAGAAAGAAAGCCGGTGAAAATAGAAAACGGTGTAATATCTTTCGTTGATGAAGCCGATACATGTAAGTTTGTGGTCGATTATGTCAATCGATCCACAAAGGATAAGCTGATAAGAGATGCTTTTATGGAGTACGCAATCTCCAAGATTAATCCGAAATCTCTTATGATGCTCACGGATCTCAAGACTTCGGCGGGCATTCCGTCACAGACAGGACAGACGATATATTATAACGATGCACAGATATATATATCAGTGCGCGGTATAGAGGTCTCTCCGCTTATCGGACCGGTATGGAGAAAAAACCTTATAGACCGGCCTTTCGTGAGAGAACGGATTTTCGGTGATATACACAAAAATACAGACGGCTCTTTTTCCTTCGCACTGACAGATGCAGGAAAAGAATGTGAGTTTCTTTCGTACCTACTGAACACATGCAAGAATCCTGATGAATCGGAAGTAAAGGATTATAAATCGTATTGTCAGCATGTACTGAACAAGGTCACATGTATAGGCTATCTGCTACGCGATTATAAAATGTTGTCGAGTGCTAAAGCTGTAATAGCAATGGACGCCGACAACGGGCAAGGCAATAAAGCTGAAGGAAGAACCGGAAAATCATTGATAGGTGTAGCCATATCAAAAATGATTGATCAAGTCACCATTGACGGCCGAAGTATGAGTAATGATGATGACTTCTTATATTCCGGCGTGACCAATACCACCAAAAACATATTTATTGATGACGTTAACGATAACTTCCGGTTCAAAAACTTTTATCAGGCCATAACCGGTAATCTTAACGTCAATGTCAAAAGAGGCGGCAGATACACTATTGATTTTGAACAGGCGCCGAAATTCTATATAACGTCAAATCACGCTATATCTGATATTGATGATTCTGCTTTGGCCCGTATATGCTTTATGCAGTTTTCTCATTGGTATTCTTATTCTTATACGCCGCCTATGGAGTTCGGACATGAATTTTGGACGCAGTGGGACGAACGTCAGTGGCAACTATTCGACAACCTGATGATAGAGTGTATACACATATACACTTTATCGGAAATGCAAGGCTGGGGTAATGCCGGAAACGGATTAATCGACCCACCGATGAATGAGATTGAACTGAGAACACTATGGCAGGAAATGGGAGATATTTTCTTCCAATGGGCGGAGATATACTTTTCACCGGATAGCGAACACATTAACTGCCGTATGAGAAGAAAAGATGTCTTCGAAGCATATCTCGCAGAATACGGCTTGAAGTCTTCGCAGTTTACAGCTAAATCTTTCGGAGCAAAACTCGAAGCATACTGTAAATATACCGGTATGCACTTTAACGCACATAAAAGATCGCGCCGTCATGGCGATTTCGCATCATGGATTATAAATCCTAAAGGACGGTGTTTCATCGGCGAAAGAGATACTTCGCACGGTATCGAGTACATCACAATATCGACAACAGAGTATTTAGTTCAATCACAATTAACACAATAAGATATGGAAAGGAACAGATTTGAACATCTACGTATGCCGGGAGTCGTCGGTGTTGACACTCTCTCGGATATGGAGAGTATACCTTTTGATAAGGGTAATTATACACTGCTGGTAAGAGAGATTCAGCCAGAGAAATGGGACTATGGCGTCAGAACATTAGCGGGTAATTGTAAGCTGCCGGGAGAAGGCTCAGGCTGGTTCCGGACGAAGAAGGACGCAACGCTTTACGGATTAGATGCCCTGCGGCGATGTGATATATCTCCAGAGGCGAAAGCCGAGATAGAAGCACACATTTACGGTATGATGCAGCATACACTCGACTTACTTTGATGATTTTACGTAATGGAATCTGACATAAGAGTGCAGCTCTTTATCAGAGCTGTGATAGAGGACGAAGTAATAAGAGATACAGAATTATATGTTTCAGTGCCCCAGAGAGATATTCAACACGCAAAAGAGACAATATCAAAAGTATACGATGAAATAGTTAATTCCATGAAAATACCGGAGTATTTGAGACCAAATCCTGTATCTATCATAAAATAAATGTCATCGACTAAACTATTAAATAAACATGAGAGTACTATTTAACATTTCGAACCACCCATCTGATAAATGGGGTGAGAAACAGATTCAGGCAGCTAAAGAGCTGGCTGACGTGATAAAAGATTGCCAATTCCCCAATGTGCCACCGAAGGCGACATCTTATGAAGTAAGAACAACGGCGCTGGAAATTGCAAATGAAATTGCAAAGCAAAAGCATTTTCAACAAGATGTGGAAGGAATAACAGTACATGTAATGGGAGAAATGACACTAACTTTTGCAATTGTAGCAGCTCTGCAGAATCTGAAATTAGATATAAGATGTATAGCATCTTGCACAGAAAGAATAGTAACAGAAATGCCGGACGGTACGAAACAATCAAAATTTGAGTTCGTGCAGTTCAGACATTACCCGCATATTGAGCTTCTCTGAAGGCAGTTTAGTTTTTTGTAGTTTTTGTATTTTTCGTGGTTCTTCATGGCTGGTCAGAATTCAGTATTAGTATTGCTATAAGATTTATAGGCAATAGTAAATATTAATACGGTTTTTCGTTGGTTTTGCTGGTTGTTTTGCTTATTTTTGTGAGCAATTAAGTTCGGGTAATTTTGCCTGTGATAAAAACTAACTACAACCAACACAACCAACCAGCCATGAACGAAATCTATATAAATGTCATACTGCCACCGTACCTTAAACAGTGGCTTATCAATGCCACCGGCGGGAAGGAGCCTATAAGATTTCAAAAGGGGTCTCCGTATAATTCGTTTTTGCGGGAGTACCTTAGGCATAAAAGAGAGTGTGAAAAGTTTACTCCATGGTCTCAGGAGTGTGTGCGTATCGTAGTGCCACACTTTCCGGGGAAGGACCCTGAGTATTACAATTACCTATCACCTTCGGCTGCAAACGCTTTCGAGGAAATGGTGCGGGATTTCTTCGACGGCGAACTTGCAAGAGTGGTTAGGGCTTTTCATAACATCGGCAAATGCCGCTATCATCTTCTGATTGCGTGGATGGAAGATCACGGAATAGAGGTCGATGACCGCAATACATGTGCGGTCCTTAAACGCTGGCAACTGATTCAATCTCGTATCACTGCCAATGACCGCCAAAAGAAATATCGTGACAGCAAATATCGTGGAGGACGGAAAGTATGATAAAGCCTATCTTTATCGGTATACGTAAAATCGGTTTTCTTTTGCGTAAGTTTCAGTTCGACTACGCGGCGGCATTAGGTCGTGCGGGATTACCCGTAATAGTGTCGTCAATGTATATCCGCTGGATTGATTTCTTCGAAGGCCAGGTCTCGTATAAATCTTCGGATAAAACCAACGCGACGACAACAGACACTACTCTGTCGTTTTCAACTATCGATGCAATACCGCTGACTTCGGCGGCATGGATATACATCGACGCTAACGACGAGTCTTGGATAATAGGTGCTGATGATTTTAACGCCGGCTTTTCATCTCAATCGCTGGAAAACACAGAGCCGGAAAACAAAAACGCAGCGCCGAAGTACAATATCACTGTTCCTCATTTTCCAATGAGGTGCAGCATACGATAAGGAGGTTTAAATATAGATTATAGTTTTGATTAGTTTAGATTAGTTTTTCTTGTTTTCTGAAGTAAAATGGTAAAATCTTAAGGAGAAAGCAATATGGTAATTTCTTGATGATTAGTTAGATTGAATGTGTGTGAAGTTCGGGTACCTTTTTATGTTCATAGCATTACTAATTACAATTTTTTGCTTTAATAGTTAATAAATATTGTTGAAATTAAACGTCGTGAGACGTTACGTTTTCAAAGGCAGTACACCGTACACAAGGTGTGTACTAAGGACTTAAGATAACTATAAACAAGAGTAGAAGAGACAGTCACCGTGAGGCGCCTGTCTCTTCTTTTTTTGCGCCTTAGACACAGCATAATTTTGCGGCATGTCTCAGATATTTCACTTGACCCTGACCGGTTTTGTCGGAGGGGAACCATTTAACGCAGCTTCCGTCCGAAGAAAACTTGATGGATATTCCGGACGACACGTAGATGTGATGATAGATTCTTTCGGTGGATCGCTTACCGAAGGTCTCGCTATCTCAAGCGCTTTTAGAGATCACGGTGATGTTACAGTACATTTTCGCGGAGCTTCAGCGAGCGCTGCAACAATTGCAGCAATGGGTGCAAAGCATATAGCTATTGCGCCGGAGGCTTTGTTTCTCGTACACAAAGTTTCAATGGAGTTTTTCGATTGGGCGGATCGTAACGCTGATCAACTTGATGACTTTATTGCTGCACTCGAGAGAGCAAAGGACGAGTTAGACTCACTCGATGCTCATGTTGCCTCTATCTATGCTAAGCGCTGCAAAAAGCCGGCGAAAGATATGCTGGAGCTGATGAAGCGTGAAGTGTGGCTATCGCCACAGCAGGCACTCGACTACGGCTTTGTTGATGAAATCTCTCAAAGCGATGAAGATGAAGATGAAGATTTCAAACCGACAATCTCAAAAGCTCAGGCAAGCGCATTTAAGGCGCTGGGCCTTCCGTTGCCGCCGGTAGATATTAAATCGGACGACATATCGATTGCAAGTACAATTATAAATTCGATAAAAGATTTTTTTCGTATGAAACATTCTTCAGCCGATTCTCAGGACGGAACCGCAGTTAACACTACTACAAATGACGTTAATAATGCCGCACAGCCGCCTCAGTCAGAACAGGTAACACAGCAGCAGGAGGCCAATAATATAGCAAGTCTTCAGGCGCAGATTAACGAATTACGTGATAATTCGTCGAAAACTAACGACGCTGTAAAACAAATCCTCGATATCCTTCAGCCGGGACGCTCGGCAGAAACTAAAAACGTAGTGTCGCAAGCTGTAAATAATGCCGGAACAAAACAACAGAAGGAAGAAACTGCTTTCGAACGTTTTGCGAAAACGAGCAAGTCAGCAAAGGCGCTGTTCGACTCTCTACCTTAACACTCTGTCGGTTACAACCTTTAGCACCAGTCATAATTCAATTTATTCATACCGACATCGGTTATACCGACCGACAATTTTCTAACCTGTCATTATTCATTTTAATTTACACCTATTATGCCTGAAAATGTAGGACAATTTAATTTTGAACTCGAAGATTACCAGCAGGCTGCACGTACATACCGTAGCGATTATCTGCGTATGCCGATACTTGCACTTGCAAGTGCCCTGCAATATATGACATTGCGTCCGGGCGTGCGCTATCAAGAGGTAGTAGAGTCGCCAGACATAGACGTAGAACTCGCACCGTATAAACGAAACCGGATTACAAGCGGTGACCCTATAATGAAGCAGCGAGTCCTGTCAACATACTTTGGTTCTTTGAATTACGAGTTTGAGCCAAATAAAAACATATCCACTCTGTTAGGTCACCGCGCAACACAGGCAATGGGAGAGTCGTTAGCAACTACAATACAGGCCCACGAAGTGTTGGGTATGGTACCCAAAGCAATAGGACGTAAGCTGTTAGCGCCTCTGTGGAACGCCATAAGAGACCCGAACGGAGATAAAACCAAAGACCTTTTCGACGGTTACGATACAATCACAGATAAAGAAATTGTAGACGGTAACATCTCGGCTGCAAAAGATAACTACCTGCTGTTGGACGAAAAGCCGGACTTTAATAACGCTGTGGACATTGCTCAGGAGATTATGTATCACTTATCGCCGGAACTCCGTCAGACAAAGTGCTATATGTTTACGTCACAAGGCTTTATTGACCGCTACAACAAGGCTTATAAGCGTGAGTCAGGGTGTGTACCGTACAACACCGAGTATGACAAAAACGTAGTGGAAGGATCTAACGGTAATCTCGTGATGGTGCCGATGATAGGAAAGGAAAATTCGTCCTTTATTCACGTAACCACCCGCGAAAACATGCTCGTAGGTTGTGACCAGCTTTCCGATAACGAGAGTGTACGTGTAGCCAACTATTCGCCTGACACCATAATGTTTATGATGCGTATGTTCTTCGGTGTGGATTTCGCAACACTTGACCCGCGTATGTTCTTCTGTGCGGAAATACCGGCTTAATAATCAGTTCTCTAATTACACCTAACTATCAGTTTTATGCCTAAAAATAATTGTGATCCAATACAAAAATCGCTGGATTGGTGCGAAGGGCGCCCGCAATTCGCCGGTATACGCAACAGGATATACTACTGCTCACGTGCATACATAACACAGATGCCGACAGTCCAGATAGACGATATAGGCCGTCCGCTGGGAGCACAGCTCTCCGGAGAATTTAAGATGAAAGAGGGCGCAGTCTTTAGATATATAGACATTGTGGCCGAACGTTCGCAGGCTACATCAGCAGCACAGGGCGAGTACCCGTCGCAGTCATCTCTCGATAAGCTTGTTGCAGTATATCCGGGTATAGATGCTCCGGCATCGGCAGCAGCAGCTTACATGCACAACACTAACAATGTTGTCGTTTTCGTCGATACTGACGGACGGGCACGTGTTGTGGGCATCGAGGAGATGTGGCCGTGTAAGGCTACTGTCGAAATGGATTTTGGTCAGGGACCCGCAGGCACAGCATCGACCACTATCACTGTAGAGGGGACAAACAAAGTACCCTGGCCAGAGTACACGGGTATTCTGCACACCGAAGACGGTGACATTGACTTCTCAAAAAACTGAAACGCCGGTTTACTCGTCATTTCTCACGACAGTTTAAATAACTGTAATACATACATACATACATACAACTGTTATTGATGGCGCTGTTTGAATTAGATGATGTTAACCGGCTTTTAGACGGATTCTCCGGCGGCGCAGCGCGCCGGTCGGAGAATCTTTTTTCTGAGGGTTCCCGCGCATGGAGCCGTGATGATAAACCGACGCCAAGATGTGATTTTACACTACGGCCTAAAATTGTACACAAGCCGGTGCCTGTAATCACTCTTTGGCCGCGCACCGTCTACGGCGAGCGCCTGACAGATATTAAGGCTGACAGCTCACGTATAGACTTTTTTGCCACACATATACACAAGTATATCAGCCAACTGTTAGGTCATGCTTTGGCTGCCGGAGGCTGGGCAATAGTAGCAGTACCACCCAGACGACACAAGGTAGATAATTTTGCTGTCGCTGTGGCTAAAAATTTAGCTGAGATGGCAGGTATTACTTGCCATGATGACGTAGCCGAGGCTGTAAACTGCCACAGGGTTAAGCCGGATTTCAGATTACTCAAGATGCCGCCGGAACCTAACCTGATTGTCGTCGATGACATAGTAACCACAGGCTCTACGCTAATGGCTATGCGAAATTTACTCGTGACTTCAGGCAAAAATGTAATCCTGATAGCCGGTATATGCAATAATGTATAACTATCACTAAAATCAATGCAATATGAATCTGCATGATGACCATTTCCATGATTTCGTGATGTCGGCATTTCTGATTTTTTGCGGTGTGGCATTGCTAATAGCCGGTCTGTCGGTACCACCGCACGGCGAGATACACCCGTCAGTGCTGACAGCTTTCGGCGAAATTCTCTGTTTTGTCGGTGCTATCAAAGGCATCGACTACAAGAAGAAAAAGAATAACTAACTCGCACACGCAAAAATTTTTACCGAACGTCCGGATTTATACCTTTTTCCAACAAAATTTTAATCAGATTATCAATAACCTATCATGCGTTTTGACCCTAAAATAACCGAGTGGCTGCAACAGTTCGTGCAGACACCGAAGGAAAACAGAGATTACCGGGAAGCTGCAGAAAAGATGCTTGCAATATCGGGCAATAAGATTAGATACAATATGATGATACGCAAAGGCCCTGAAACCTTTGCAGATGTCATCGACAAGTATCTTACAGATAACCTTAACTTCCGGCTGGCACGTCTCACTCGCGAGGAAGTAAAGGCTATGAGTCGTCAGGCCGAAAAGATTGTAGCTGATTCAGGTAACACTGAAAAGCAGCTCAAAACCGGTAAACGCCCTGATCATGATTCACTGCCTGAAGATATACAGTCGTACTATATGCAGACTCTTGACTGTGTGCAAAAGCAGCGCGAATTACATCTCCAGATACGCAATCTTGCCTTAGGGTCGGCTACATGCCCGGACTCTGAACTATATCCTTTTGTCAAGGAGATTATCCGCCTTGATAAATTACGTCTCGAATTATGGAAAAAATACGACGAATGGAAGAGCTGATAATTTTTATACTCGCTCACGAAGCCGGCCTGAAGGTTAGCAAATGTGCCGGAATGACGATAGACCAGAAGTTTGAACAGGCTAAAAAAACCGGTTGGGCAAACGATCCCGACGACCCGGGAGGCGCCACACAGTGCGGCGTAACAATAGGCACTTACAAAGGCTGGTGTAAGAAAAACGGACTGCCTGTGCCGACTGCGGCACAGCTCCGGAAAATACCGTATGCACATTGGTTATCGATATTTCGCTCGCTGTTCTGGGACCTTTGCCGCGGCGATAACATACAGTGTACTCCGGTTGCATGGCTGTTAGTAGATTGGGTGTGGGCATCAGGGCCAAAGGTTATCAAGGAGTTCCAGCGGATATTAGGTGTTAAAGCTGACGGCAAAATAGGTCCTGTCACTTTGGCTGCTGCAAATAATATGGACGGAGACAAGCTATTCGGCGCGCTGATGAAAGAGCGTCATGCTTATATCTCAAAATGTATCTTACGTAATCCGAGGCTTAAGAAGTACGAAAACGGCTGGAGAAAACGCCTGAACCGTATATCTCTCTCAGGGCTGATACTAACATGATAATATCATGAGTAAGATACACCTGTCGACTGCACGAAAGATGCTGGCGTCTCCGGAACCTGTCGATCTCGTATTTGTAACCGCAAAAGGCGAGGTCATAACTGCTCAGAATGTGGTGTCGCTGAAATATGACCATTACGCCGGGTGCCGAAATATAAAATATCTTGACTCCGGAGAGATACGTAAAATACGCGATTGCCTGATAGTGCGGATAAACGGCTGCGAAGTGTTTATGTGAGCGACCAATATCAAAAATTTAACCTATGCCTAACCTGTCAAAAATAATAGATACAGATACTAATAGCGATTCTTACGGTGATGCAACGACAGACATTTCTGTCGTGACTTTACCGCACGAAAACGCGGCTGCTGCTGTCATCACAACCAATATAGCTTTCCGGGAGTCAGAGGTAATAACACCGTTGCCGTTACCCGGCAACGGTGCAAGAACGTCGGATAAATATTATATGCCGTGGGGAGCTAACAACATGCTGCCTTACAGCATTATCGATAAATTCGAGGAGGACGAGACGTTAGCTGCATGTGCAGATTTTCAATCCGAAGTTTGCTATGCTTCAGGATTGCAGTACAAAGCACCGGAAAACGCGATTTTTGCTACGGAAATAGAGGATTTCTTCGAAGACAACGATATGACAGCCTATTTTTTAGGCATCTGTAAGGATATTAAGCGCTTTGAATTTGCCGTATCTGTACTGATTATCGACGAGTCAGGCAACCGCATTACCAACATTTACCGCAAGGAGGCGTGTTACTGTCGCTTTGCTCCGGCTGAAACTGACGGAACTATTCCGTATATAGTGTATGCCAACTGGCGTTTTCCCGTCTCCAACCCTGACCATTACGAGATTATACCGTTGCTCGATTCGCGCTGCCTGCGTACATCTTTGCTCAAAGCAGCAGCCAAAGGTATACATAAGGTGGCTGTAGTAACACGTGTGCCAGGAATAGATAGCATGTACTACCCTATTCCTACGTATGGATCTCTGTTTCGGGGCAAGTGGTACGCTATCAAAAAGTTAATAGGGATTGCAAAAGAGGCTAAACTGAGAAATTCTGCTCCTATCAAGTATCTTATCGAGGTCTCGCAAAAGTATTGGGACAACCTTTTTAAAGCCCGAAATGCTGTTACTGCAGAAGCTAAAAACGCCGTAAAATTAGAAGTGCAGCAGGAATTTGTAGACTTCCTGACAGGCGCTAAAAACTCAGGTAAAGCGCTGTTTTCATCGTATTTCTCTACACCGGAAGGCAAAGAAATACACGACGTAAGAATCACAAAAATTGAAACTGACAAGGAGGGCGGCGATTGGGCATCAGACCATGCCGAGGCTATCAACATGATATGCTTTGCAATGCGCGTACACTCAAACCTTGTCGGCTCGGTGCCGGGTAAATCACAGACAAATAATTCAGGCAGCGACAAACGCGAATTGTACATAATCGCCCAGGCTTTACAGACACCGTACAGACAACTGCTATACCGTGTGCACCGCCTGATTATCAACTTTAACCGCTGGCAAGGAACGAAAGTAGAAGTACCACTCTTACAACTAACAACACTCGATGAACACACAGACGCAAAAGAGGTGTCCGCAGAACGGCACACTGCCTGATTTCGATGCTTCAGCATTTTTTAAGCACCTGACTAAAAGTAACCGGTTAGCCGTATCGATGGGTTTTGAGTACGCCGATGTATCAGACCTTGACGGCTTCGAAGGTGCGCTGAACGATATGCAGGAGTATCGTCCGTTGGTGTGTGTCTCCGATACTTCCGACGGTATGATTTCGCTCGACAATGCACCGCGAACACAGCGTATAAAGACTGTCTACATGTTTATGCCACACCCTATCGACGAAAATTGGGCAGAACACAGAAAGCAGTGCTTTGTGATAATGCGTGAGATTTTCCGGCAGTTTCTCTCGGTGCTGATACGACAGCACACACGGTTGCATCTTGACGGACTGTATCTACAAAGACAGATAACTTTTTCCGAGATTGACCGCTATTTCTTCTCCGGAGGCGCGTGTGCATTCTTTCAACTCGTCGTCGATAAGGCGACAGACTTACAATTAAGATTAGATGAATGGTTAACAGACCCAATGCCGCCGAAGCTCTCAAGGCTCGACGAGATTACGCCGAAGCGTTCGACAGGACGATGACGCAAATTTGGAAAGAGAAAATTAAACTGCTCAAAATTATAGATACACGCAATCTGTATAATAATACTTCACAGCAGACAAAAGTCTACGATAATCAGGTGATGTGCCTGAGTTATTCTTGGATTTTCCCGCAATACGGTATTTATCAGGAGCGCGGAACAGGACGTGGTGTTTTCCGGGGAAATCACGGTGATATAGGGCGCCGGAACAAACGAAAGCGCCGGCAGTGGATGTCGAGAAAATACATTGCGTCTGTCTACAACCTACGCGAGTTTTTGACGGAAAATATCGGTCAGCAGGTATTATATGTTGTGGAGTACATAGCAACGCCATAAGTCATAAAAGTGCCGATTATCGGGCTTTTTTATTTCAATTATCCGTAATTTTCATTTTGCGCCCACATGAATTTATCAGGTTTCGAGGCTTGTCACAAAGACCTTTTTACAGACATCGACGAGCTGCAAAAAACATACAATCCTGAGACTGTAAAAAAGATTCTCAGGGTACGCGACATGTACGCCACTTACCTTCGCACGCCGTCGATTACTGACTCTGTGCTGATAAAAACTTTTGTCACAAAATACCGCATATCCAAGCCGACAGCATACGCTGATCTTGCTGTAGTAAAGTATTTGTTACCGACTTTAGGCAAAGAGGCCAGGGATTTCCACCAATGGCGAGCGAAGGAAATGATGCTGGAGACGTACCGTATGGCAGCCGCAAAAATGGACGTGCGCACCATGGAGCGGATAGCATCGGATTATGCCAAAATATTCCAAGTTGGAACGCCTGAAGACGAGGCTCTACCGGTTGATAAAATTATTGTGCAACCGTGGGTTCCGACCGACGACCCATCGGTTCTCGGTCTCAAACCGCTGCCTGACCGTGATAAGCGTATCAAAGAGCTTATCGACGAGCTATCGAGCAAAGAGCCTGATATTCTCGACGTGCAATTTGAGGAGGCGGATATTACTGATTTCTCTGATATAAGCGATTCGGCATTCTCCGACCCGCTTATTGATAATATTCAATGATAATTGATACTCACTGATAACTAATACTCCCTGATAGTTAATTACTGACATGCCGAATAAAGTCTATTTTAACCCGGTGCAGTTGCAGTGTATGTGGACTGCTGCTAATACATCTGTTATGGTGTGCGGACGTCGTACAGGCAAGACGGACGGCATGGCAGCACCGTTTCTTCTGCGTTGCGTCCAGCGTATGCCAGGCAGCACAGGAGGCATTGTAGTTCCGACTTTTCTGCATGGCCTGACTAACACTGTTCCGGGGCTGTTAGCGGCGCTTAACCGCTGGGGATATATGGAGGGTGTACATTATGTTGTCGGACGTAGGCCGCCTGATTGGTTCGGACAGCCAATCATTAAGCCAGCAAATTACCAGCATATTATTTCGTTCTACAACGGCTCTGTCGCAGTACTGTTATCGCAGGATAGAGCCTATGCAGCTAACTCGTTAACATTATCATGGTTACTGATTGACGAGGGCAAGTTTATAGACTTTCAGAAACTCAAGGACCAGACTTTGCCGGCAAATGGCGGTAACAAATTTTTCTTCGGCAGCAAATCAGCAAATCACGCGATGATGATTCTTTCTGATATGCCGCAGACAAAAAAGGGCAGTTGGTTTTTAAATTACCGCGAGAAAATGGATAGCCGGGTAATTGAGGCTATACAAGGTCAGGTATACGAAATATGGAGACTACGCAACAAACAACGTCAGTTAAGGACACAAGGCGAACAAGTGCCGGATTATCTACAAAGTGAAATCAGACGTCTTGACCGTGATCTTAACAGATTACGGTCAGTGGCTGTGTACTACAGGGAGTGTAGTTCGATTGAAAATATCGAGCTAATCGGCGAAAAGTATATCCGCCAGATGAAACGTGACCTTACGCCGCTGACTTTTCGCACATCTATAATGTGCGAAAGATTAGGTGTGATGCACGATGGGTTTTACTCAAATATGACATCGAGACACCTGTATTCCGCTTCGGATATTTCTTATCTCGATGATTTGTGGCACGAGTCTCTCGATACAAGAGACGGTAAAAAACATATCATTCTGCCGTCACAGACAGTAGCATACGACGCTGATGTTGACCCTGACGCACCTATCTGCATAGGTATGGACTACAACGCTAATATTAACTGGATTGTAGCCGGTCAGCCGCGTGGTCGCCGACTGAATGTAATCAAGTCGTTTTACGTCAAATTCGAGCGGAAACTTAACGAGTTAGTCGATGATTTCTGTGCTTATTACCATAATCACAGGTGCAAGACAGTGATATACTATTACGATTCTACGGCTCTCGGACAGAACTACTTTATCAATGACAAAGACATACACGAGATTGTCGTTACAAGATTTCAGCACAACGGTTGGAACGTGACTGACGTGTACATAGGCAAGCCGATGAGACATCATGAGAAATACACGCTGATAAATCTCGGTTTTACCGGTCATAATAACCTGATGCCGTTTTTGAACCGACAGAACAATGATGATTTAATTCTCGCGATGAATTGCGCCGGAATCGAAAACGGACGATTAGGTTTTCAAAAGAACAAAGCAGGCGAGAAGGTGCCGGAGACGGAAGAAAATCTATTAGAGCACCGCACAGACGGTACCGACGCTTTCGACACACTGTATATCGGTTGCGAGCGTTTCCCGCAGTCAGGAGGTACTTATTTTGTCGCTGCTTCGGTAATAGGTTGATTTGTGCTATGAAACGCAGCGCAAAGATTGATGATATCATAAAACCGTTGGAAAAACGCCATTCGCAGGCATACATCTCCAATGCTCTTCAGGTTGCAGACGTGTTCGAGTGGCTGATAGCTCAGTTCGATACACCGCCGCAAGACGTCATTGTATATCAGTCAACATTTTCAATTTCCGAAGAATTTTTGCGGCGTATGTACTTTATAAAACGCCGATGTCCTGGGTCTTACAACGTAATAATAGACCGTAAGGCGCTCCAGAAAACTGTCTCTCTGTGGAAATTTATATCACAGGTGTATGACAGTGTGTATATATCCGACAATCACTCAAAAATATTAATCGTCGAAGCCCAGAACCGACGCTTCGGAATGATTACATCGCAAAATCTTACACGCGGTAATCGTGCCGAAAGTGCCGTTGTATCGTCTGACAGAGAGCTTATAGACCCTCTGTTAGCCGACTTTCTGGACCTCGCTAAAAATAACTCAGTACCTATGCACGAAATCTATAATCTCCCGGCAGCCGTCAGCCGACCTGAAGACAGCGACCATGAGAATTTAACACCACAGCAAAGACGATGCCGCACAATCGAGAGGCTGGCAAGCTACTTTGTACCTATTTCCGACATCGCCGTAATGATAGACGTCGATGTCGAAGAACTCAGAATGATGATTGCCGATACCACTACTCCGGAATCAATAGCGTACAATAGAGGCAAGGTAAGCTCAAAAATAGCAGTAAAGGCTCAGGAAATGGACCTTGCAAAGATAGGTTCGCCACTCGGAATGCAGTCAGTCCGAGAAAATCTGCTGATAATGGACCAAGACGAAGATTAATTTCAAAAATTTTATCGAAGATAATCACCGCGATTTTGAGTGTGTAACGATTGTCACGATGTGTAACGCTTGTCACGCTTTTTTACTATGTTTTATCCGCTTTCTGTCTTATCCGCTATTACGGTTCCGGCCGATGTTAATAGCCGTAGTATTCGCCTGTCATGTAATGGCGAGTCATTTTTTACCAATACATATCAGCTACAGGAGCAGTTCCGGGTGTATGGTCTTGACGAAATTGTGCGTCAGTACATGCACGACAATGCGCTTGTAACAGCCACTGTTACCGTAGATATTATCGCCGGTACTGCTACGATCACCCAGGCATCATACGATATTATATGCACAGGCCGGGAATTTGACGGAGATAATTTTGATAAGTCATTTCTACTTGACTGCAATTATCTGGAGATACCTTTTCTTAATCTCGGTAATGCTCCGGCAGGTGTCGCCGTCGCATGTAATGAGGCATCACTGTGTACGCTGGCAACATACACAGATGACGATGTAACATCGTCTAACGTCAATGTTTCGCCGGGTGTATCAGTCATTGCCGTACAAACGCCGGCAAAGCTTCCGGCAATGGTAGCAGTGACGTGCGGTGAACGCTCGGCATACCTAACCTTTCTATCGGCTCTCCAGACGTACAACAGAGTAATACTTCGCTGGAGAAATACGTATAACGTGCCTGTAATGGACAGTTTTCCGGCAAAAATTACGAAAAATCCGCAAAAATTGGAAAATCCTGTGCGTGTAGGTGGTAAGTTGCGGGCCGTCGGACTGTCGGAATCTCCTGATTATACCATAGACATTGCCGAAATAACGTATGATCGTGCACTCGCACTGCTGGCAATCGCAGAGTCGCCGGAAGTCGAACTGCTCGCACCGGAACCTGTACGGTTTAGCACGCAAACAGTAGATATACCGCTCAATTACAAGGCTCGCAGAATTGTGGTCAAGTCTATTGACGGCAATATCTCAAATTCGCGTACCGAGAGACCATCTTTATCAATCAACTTTGCTTACACCTGATAACTATGCTGTTAATACCTGATAACGCGACATTACGCAGTTTTATACCTAATACTTTCGCACCGTCTCAGAATCAAAACATAACTCTGTTTGACAAAATGATTCCAATGTTAGCAGAGGCCGAAATATGGATTACGGAAAATTTAATACCGGAGCATCTGCTACAAAAAATAGTGGACGAAGCAACGTCACAGACAGATATAATGTACTTCCTTCCTCGGCGTCTTGTGGCGTTAATGGCTTGGAAAGCAACAATTCCGTCAATTGACATGGGCGTGTCAAACAACGGTTTTGTCGTAACAGAGACAAATACACTTAAACCTGCGGCAAAAGCAAAAATAGACCGAATTATACAATCAGTGTCGGAATCAACTGATAAAGCGCTCAAAGCACTGATAACCATACTGCCGAAAATACACGGGTGGAAGGACACACAACAGGCAGCAACGTTTAGGGAAACTCTGTTTCCGGACATTAACTATCTGTCTGCATTAGGTATTTTTACCGACCTTTGGGATTGGCACGAGGCCATAAAGCCTCAGATTAAATCCATAGAGGACAGAATCGCCGAAGATTATATATCACCGGAACTCATGGACGCCTTACGTTTTGAGACTCAAAACGGTTGCAAAGAAATATTCCGTCGCAGAATGATAGACCATTTGCGCTCGGTAGTACTCAAAATCCTTCGTCCGACATTGCCAAAAATGCCGTCACCGCCGATGGTACCTTTGGAAGTAACACCGTCAGCATGGGCGCAAATTCCGGAAATTGACACTGTAATGACTCTGCTTTTACGTAATCACCACGATTTCCCGGAGTTTTGCGGCACGCCGCAGGAACGCCGACTGAACCTTAAACCTTTCAAAAACCGTCAGAATTCATCTGCTTACATCTTTTGATTATGGAAACTATTGACATTACGCTGCCCAAATCATGGTTGGCACTGACAGATAAAATGTATAAGACAGTCTGCAAAGCGTTTGCAGCCGCACATCTCTCGGTACTTGATATTAAAATAGCTATGTTGTTCAGATGGGCAAACATATCGATATGCCAATCTGAGGAAAATCATCACCTTATAAAGATTAAAACAGGCAAAACGGTACAACTCATAGAATTGTCAGACGAGGAGATATACAATATGAGTTATACAATGAATTGGCTCGAGGATTTGCCGCCGGTATCATTGCGACCAGCTATGATTTGCGGACGACGGGCAAGAGACAGAGGTCTCGAAAGCCTGACATTCGAGCAGTTTATAATATTGGATAATACATTACAGGGATATATAGCTACGCTTGACAATAAGCTGTTACTTCAAATCGGCAAAATATTATACCCTGATAATACTCTGTTGGGACTATTCCGCAGATTTCGTCCGAAGCCCTGGCAGATGACTGCAATACTGTTTTGGATTTCAGGAGCTAAAAAAATGTTTGCCAAACGTTATCCGACATTCTTCCAGCCGGCCGCCGGTAAGCAAAAACGAATAGACGCAGACATCATTCGCCGGAACGTCGAGACAATGTTAAGAGCGCTTACTAAAGGAGACATCACAAAAGACAGACAAATACGTGATGCACCGCTGTACGCAGCATTGGCAGAGCTGGAAGCAATAGCCATCGAGAGTGAGCAACTTAAAGCAAAGTCTAAAAACTGACCTTCAGACGCAAAAATTTTTACCGAACGTCCTAACTAACCTTATTTTTATAGAGATTACACCTATTATAATTTCGTGACATGGAACAGTTACGACAGGATATAACATCGCTAAGATCCGAGACTAAAGAAGGCTCAATTAATCCGGAACGTCTCGGAGCTATCCTTGATGCTATGGCAGACAAGGTGCAGGAAGCTGCTGATGCAGGAGCATCAGTACCTCCTGACTTACTCGACAGAGTAGATGCTATAGGATTGACTGCAACCAAAAACTTTGATACAATAAAGACGTTACAGGCTGATAAAATTAGCCTGACGAACGGACTGACAACGGCGCAAAATGCTGCTACAAATGCTAAGTCCGCCGCTGATACCGCACAAACTACTGCTGATACTGCTAAAACTACTGCTGATGATGCAAAGACAATAGCTCAGGATGCAAAGACTAAAGCTGAGAATAACACAACGGTTATCACATCTTTACAATCAGAGCTTGCACAGGTCAAAGCAAATGTAGAAGCAGGCGCAGGCATTGATGTGCCGGTGGCAATGACGGCTGAGGAAATTGAGCAGTTAATAACAGATGCTCTTACAGAAGAATCTGCGGACGCAGAAGATGTCTAATCATTAACTTAATCAGTACAGATGAGACAATTGCGATTTATGACCGCAGATCAGGTTAAACGAGCTTGCAATGCGGTAAAACTGTATATAGACAACATAAGTACAACTTTAGATGATACAATAAGAGCTTGTAAGACTTTGGTTAATACTGCTACTGAAAATGCTGAAAACGCCTTATCAATAGCAAATACAGCTAAATCTACTGCTGATACTGCTAAAAGCACAGCAACTACTGCTAAGTCTACGGCTGATACTGCTAAAACTACGGCTACAAACGCTAAAACGGCTGCTGATACAGCACAGACTACAGCCGACAATGCTAATACGGCTGCTGCAAATGCTCAGTCTACGGCTAACACCGCTAAATCAACTGCCGAAACTGCTCAGTCAACAGCTAATACTGCTAAAACTACGGCTACAAACGCCAAAACGGCTGCTGATACAGCACAGACTACAGCCGACAATGCTAATACGGCTGCTGCAAATGCTCAGTCTACGGCTAACACCGCTAAATCAACTGCCGAAACTGCTCAGTCTACAGCTAATACTGCTAAGACTACGGCTAATACAGCTAAGACTACGGCTGATAACAATACTAAAGCTATCAATAATCTATCGACGGAAGTAACAAATATCAAAAATAATATGGTGTCTACTTCTGATATTCCACAAGCAATGACTTCGGCAGAAATCAAAACAATGCTGACAAACGCCGGATTCTGATATACTAACTAATAATTTTTTACCACCTATGAACGACAAAAAGTTTGTCAACGCCGCACAGCTCAAAAGTGTGGCAGAAAAGCAGAAGGCTTATATCGACGCTTCTGTTGAAAAAGCAAAATCTGAGCATGCACAGCCCGCTGACGATGCGGATATAAAAGAGATCGAAGATCTCTTTGCCGTAGCTCAGGAAGGTGCCGAGTAAACAGGAGTAAGGTTAGCTGAGAGCGGTTCCCGGCACACATCTGACAGTTCCCGGGAACCGTCTCAATATTAGATTAACTGACATTAAAATTAACAGCATGCAACGTATACCACATAACACAGACTTGTCACTGCGTCTCGTCTTTTCAGATGCTGACAACGCTCCGGTACCCATGAACGGTGTAGACTTCGATGTATGGTTTACAACTCGTCAGGGGACTGAAGCTTACCTCGCTGCATGCCACAGCGGTATTTATCTGAACTGTGAAATATTGCCGGACTGCTCGATACTTGTACACCTTGACAATCACAGATTAGCACCGGGAACTTTGAGGACACAAATTATCATACATGCTGACTCGGAAGTAATGCCGGACGGGTGTCATGATATAAGACTTTCTCAAAATCTACCTGTCGAGCTGGTTGACTCTCACTGTATGCATCATGGACACAATCATGCACCGCAGGCACCGGTAATAGTTAATATAACTCTGCCTTTACATCGTCCGAACCTAACACATCATATAACTCAAAAAGAGCTTGATGACGCCCTGAAAGGATTTAACATTAACCTCGCAGCTAAAGACGATGATATTGCAGAAATTATAGCTCTATACTCAGTTCAAAAATGAAAAAATATATACTGCTCTATGTTTGTGTTGGTTTACTGATGTTGTGCCCTGCGTGTAGGATTACACGCAGGGATTATCAGTATAATAATAAACCGAAAATCGCTGTTTCAACTGCAATTTCAGCAAACATAGCAGATATTATTTCCCTTTCATTATCTCGTTGTATCATATACGATACAAAAATATTATCATTGAGGCAGGAATCTGACTCAATAATAATAAAATCGACCGCACATTTTTAACTATAATAAAACTGATTATATTATGTCTAAATTCATCGATAGCACAGGTATGTCGTCAATACTTGCAGCGATTAAAAATAAATTTGCGACAAAAGACGAAATAACATCAGGACCTAATATATGGACAGGTACACGTAGCCAATTCACAGCGATAGCAAAAAAAAATAATAATACACTATATTTCGTCAAGAAGTCATGATAACAGTAGATACCCATATCACTGACATCTATTTCGAAGAAGAAGCTGGAGAAATAGAAAATGTGTACTTAGGTGAGGAGGAAATATGGCCGGAATATAATTTCATCGGTAAAGTTAGTTCGGGGACTAATATAACTAATCCTATTGCTGATCGAATTGACAGCGAAGGTAATTTTAAAGGATATATCGACCCGAAAACAACAACACTTTGTTTGGAGTCAAGTTTTATTACTGAAATTTCGCAAATGCCGGATTTGCAAAACGTAACATCGGCCTTAAGACTATTCTATAGAAATTACTTATGTAGTGATATTATTAGTCAAGTACTAAGTAAAATTAAGGACACTGTTATAAAT
>CAMWKC010000006.1 GCA_947174735.1 uncultured Porphyromonadaceae bacterium | reverse complement strand
CATACCGTCTAACTGATGGACATAATCCACAGCAAGAGGGTTGGAAGGAGAGGAATTCTCAACAAGATTATTACGTGCTAAGAGCAACTGGTTATAATTTGCTATCTGAGCTTCGAGTTGTACACTTCCAAGACCGGTGTTAACAGGTATAACACTGAAGCGGTTACCGGGATTAGCCATGTATTCTCGTAAGAAGCTACTCATGGCCAACTCATTGTGAAGCTGCAACAGATTCTCCTCTATATTGGCATTAACCGTCATCTGGGCTTCAGCCATCTGACGTGGGTCTATAACACGGTGACGTGCCTGAAAGTCGGATATGTCACTGTCTACAATACCTAACTCTTCTTCTATCACCTTAAGACGGTCATCAATGAATTTCGAAGTTGAGACAGCCATAAGATTACGGTTCTCCACCCAATTACCGTTATATATATCAATGACAGTATTAAGTATATCATTAGCACGGGCTTTCGATACATCATCAATCGAAATCTTGATAACTTCAGCTTCCTGGTCCACAAGGTCTACCTTGAGTTTTGAGCAGTAATGCTCCACAGCAGACTGAAGTCCCATACGTATGACTTTGATTTCAACCGGCTCATCCTCGGGATAACGTTCGACACATTCTGGATTAGGCACAATAGTTACACGACCGAGCGGAGTATTAACCATACTCTGGCCGGACTTGAAAGGCACAACGTCGCTATACTTCTTTTTCTTACCGTCAATACTCGTTTTAAACTTATAAAGTTCGCCGCTACCGTCAGGATTAAGACGCATAATCATTGTAGCACCCTGATCGACATCAAGATCAGCGAAGCTTATAAGAAACGGTAGTGTCTTACCGTACAGTGTTGTGCCGTGCGGTATGCCTCGCTCCACATAGTTCATAGTCAGAGTCAGACGCTTCACCACTTCAAGCATAATGGCTGGCGACTGAAATGTAATCACTTCATTATTAACCAAAGTGTTACCACTGCCAAAGCCGAAAGTGGCAAAAGCATTTGAGAAATCCACACCACCGGAACTCTCCTGATCTTTAATCAGAACTTCGGTATATCGGTTGTAGCTTGGCTGACGTGTAACGCAGTAGAGCGCACCTAACAGCATGAACAGTATTACGGAAAGTGCGAACCACTTCCAATGCTCTGCACACTTACCATAGAAGTCCTTGAGCGAGAAGTATTCGGGCTCCTCACGTCGGCTGCGGGCGGAAGTCTTTTCTTTCATGTCTCGTGTCTAATTTATTAGATTGACGCACATAAAGCAATTTTATTGCCTTAGCTGACCTGTTATCTTACCAAAAGTATAGTAACTACTGTCGATGCTACCGAAGTGAGTAATGAAGCCACCGATACCCAGAATGATGCCGACATAGTCGTATTACCGTTATTGGTAGTCTGACGCTTGCGGTAGTCATTAGGCTCTACATATATTATATCATCCTGTTTCAGATAATAGGCCGGACTATTCAACAGCTGCTGAGCATTGGTCATGTCAAGACGGTAACTATTCATAACACCGTTCTCCTCACGCATTACCAACACATTGTCACGTCGTCCCTGTATGTTGATATCACCGGCAAGAGTCAGAGCATCGATAACAGTCAGATAGTCGCTATTGGTATCGTAACGTCCCGGATTCCTTACTTCACCTAACACACTCACACCGGTATTAAGAAACTCAACAGTCACAACCGGGTCCTTGATAAGATTACGTCCCATAAGCTCACCTTTGATAAAACCGGCAAGCTCCTCACGGGTCATACCTTGTATATGCAAAGTGCCAAGTACAGGAAAATCTATATTACCGTCTTTAGTCACTGTATAGGCAGCCAGACCTTCTGTCTGTGCAGCTGTGTTACGTAATACCGAACCTGTACCGCTCTGCGAGTTAGTCTGACCCAGACGGTTGCTGACCACATTGAGATTGAAAAGCTCAGCCAAAGCAGGGTCTTTGGACTTGACAACTATCGACAGCTTGTCTTCGGGTTCTATACGTATGGCACGGCGGGCAGCCATTTCGGTCACCGCAACTGTATCTAAATCCTGAAAATAGGCGATATTCTTGGGGGTACAGCTACCCATAGCAAGAGCCATCAGCGCCACGGCGCTGCTGTTCAGCAGCAATTTTTTGATCGATATCATGATTGTTGGTATGTTGTATGTTTTCTTACCCGGCTGCCTGCCGGATTGAAAATGCAAAATTACATATTTCCCTTCATATTTTCAACTTTCAGCCTCATAGCAACTTTTTTTGACCTTTTTTCAGAAAGGCAATATTTTATTGCGAGTCTTCACGTTATATTATAAAAGATCCGGCGTCGGTTTAACTCCTTCTGCCGGACAGAGCTATCTAACCATATATCTAAACGTGCAAAAACTCTTTACATTATGTCTGATACTTTCCGCTCGCCCGACGGTCTGTTCCGTTCCGACCCACGGGTACTCGAACTGTTGTCACAATCATTCGGTGACATCTCGGCAGCCGGTACCGAAATCATCAACCTTGAGGCAATACTCAATCTGCCTAAAGGCACTGAACACTTTGTAGCTGATATACACGGAGAACACGAAGCATTTCAGCACATCCTTAAGAATGCTTCAGGTAACATCAAACGTAAGGTTCGCGAACTCTTCTCCTCAAGTCTGCGAGAAGAGGACATACAGCAACTCTGTACACTGATCTACTATCCTTCACGCAAACTTGCTCTCATAAAAAGCAACGAGACCGACCTCAACAATTTCTATCAGGTCACTCTCAACCGTCTTGTTAAAGTCCTGCAGAGTATATCGTCAAAATACACACGTTCCAAAGTACGTAAGAATTTACCTAAAGAGTTTGCCTACATAATAGAGGAACTCCTGCACGAGGCGCCGTCAGACGAAAATAAACAGTCCTATTATAATCAGATTATATCCACCATAGTCTCTACACAGCAGGCGGATTCTTTCATCAAAGCTATATGCCGTGTGATACAGCGCCTCAGTATAGACCAGCTGCATATACTCGGTGATATATATGACCGAGGCCAGGGTGCCCACATAATCATGGACACTCTGAATAACTATAAGCATTACGATATACAGTGGGGTAATCACGACGCTTTGTGGATGGGTGCCGCCGCAGGCAATGAATGTTGCATTGCCAATGTATTGCGTATATCGCTGCGTTATGATAACATGGCTACTCTTGAAGACGGTTACGGCATCAATCTTGTACCGCTCGCCACGTTCGCCATGGAAACGTACGTCGATGACCCTTGTGAGGTATTCGAGCCTAAGGTATCAGCCGATACTACAAATACTCTGTCTCTCAAGAGCCGTAAGTTAATAGCCCGTATGCACAAAGCAATAACTGTCATACAGTTCAAGCTTGAAGGTGCTCTTATCGAGCGTTATCCGGAGTGGCAGATGAATGACAGGCGATTGCTGCACCATATCGATTTTGAAAAGGGTACCGTCACTATCGAAGGTAAGGAATATCCTCTGCACGATTCGCATTTCCCCACCATTGACCCCGCCGATCCTTATCGCCTGACTGCCGAGGAACGTGAGCTTATGGATAAACTCACTCACTCGTTTCAGGTGAGCGATAAGCTTAAGGCGCACATGGACATCTTCTTCGCCCATGGTGCTATCTACACTATCTGCAATTCAAATCTACTTTTCCATGCTTCTATACCTCTTGAGGCTGACGGCTCACTGCGTACGGTACGTGTAGGCAAACACGAATATAAAGGACGTGAGCTGCTCGACCATATAGGAATGTTGATGCGGGCTGCTTTTAATGCTGATACGCCGGCCGATATAAAACATTTCGCTACAGATTATTACTTCTATCTGTGGTGCGGTCCTGACTCACCGCTCTTTGACAAGAAGAAGATGGCGACATTCGAACGTTATCTGCTCGCTGATAAAGGTGTACAGGCAGAACCCAAAGGACATTATTACAAACTGCGCGAACAGGCCGATATATGCGCACGTATACTTGATGCATTTGATGTTAAGGGTGAACATCGCCACATCATTAACGGCCACGTACCTGTCAAAGTAGGCGAAGGTGAAAATCCTATCAAGGCCGACGGTATGCTGATGGTCATTGACGGCGGTTTCTCAAGAGCTTATCACCACACTACAGGTATAGCGGGTTATACTTTGGTATATCACTCGCGGGGTTTTGAACTTGTACAGCATGAGCCTTTCACATCGGCAGAAGACGCCATAAGTCAGGGCACCGACATCAAGAGCATAACACAGGTGGTGGAACTCAATTCACAGCGTGTGCGTGTACGCGATACTGACAAAGGCACCGAACTTCAGAGTCAGATTGACGAACTTCTCGAATTGCTCTATGCCTACCGTCATGGGCTTATCAAGGAGAGGAAGTGAGCGGCCGGCCGTTGACAGTATCGATAATATAGGGAGGACGTCCTTTGGTTTCGATAAAGATACGTCCGATATATTCCCCTATTATACCTAAGCAAAGCAATTGCAGTCCCCCTAACAACAGCATTACACACAGAAGTGTGGCAAAGCCGCGCACAGGGTCTCCGTAACAGGCATACTTCACAAGTGCATACAACAGATAGATAAATGCTCCTATGCTTATGGTGATACCCGATATCGAAGCGAAACGCAGTGGGGCGGTAGTAAAGCCTGTAATACCTTGCAAAGCTAATGCGAAAAGCTGCTTCGGTCCGAACGATGACTTTCCACCTGCACGGTCAGCCGTATCGAAATCTATGCCGTGCTTGGAACCTCCTATCCAGCTGAACATACCTTTGGTGTAACGCTGTGTCTCACGCATCGAAGTCAGCGCATTTACTGCCCGGCGGTCGAGCAGACGAAAGTCTCCGACCCCGGGCATCATTTCTATACTTGTCAGAGACTGTAGAGTTTTATAAAATACCGAAGTGAGATGATGACGTAACCATGACTCACGTCCGCGGCTGCGACGCCGTCCGTAAACATCGGCATAGCCTAACTCCCAGTAACGTATCATCTCCGGCACTACCTCCGGCGGATGCTGAAGGTCTGCATCCATTACCACCACAGCATCACCCGTAGCAAGATCAAAGCCTGCCAGAAGGGCATTTTCCTTACCGAAGTTACGGGCAAGATCAACTACCGTTACACGTGAATCAGACCGTCGCAAAGTATTAAGCACTGCTAATGTATCATCACGGCTGCCGTCATTAACAAACAGGAATTCCCATTCATAATCCGTCATGTGCGGCGTTTCTCCAGGAGCTGATGAGTCAGCATCGGTATATACATTATCCAGTTCCCCTGCCGCCAACGCACACAGACGTGTGTGAAGCGCCGGCAGATTGACAGCTTCGTTATATGCAGGTATAAGTACGGTTATCTTTTTCATTTCTTATCTGTCAAGTCAGTATCGGTCGCCGGGGTCAGCCACACGTCTGGTAACATGCCATTTTCCTGCTGCCGGTGTAACAGTATATTCAGTACCCTCCTGTTCTGTCACATACACATCATAATATTCATCCGTCAGTAACCGCGCACCGGCCGGAATCGTATCGTATACATCTCCCCGTAATGTCGGCCATGGGGCATCGCTACCACGCAGATACAGTCTTAGATTTTCCAGCAGATACACATCGTCGCCGTCAGGCACTCCGCGTGCACGCCATAAAGTCAGCAAAGGCTGGCTGTCATCAGGAGTAACCTGCATGTCAATCACACCGTCAGGACTGTGCATATAAGCTTCGGCAAAACGCAGGTGTTCATTACCTAAACGGTATTGCCAGAATGATACAACGCCAAGCTGTAATACTGTCAGAGCTGCTATCCCCAGTCCGAGACCGAAACGCGGACGTCTGATATATTCCCTGCTCCATGAGGCTAAAGCGATAAAAGCGAAAAGCTCGGCATACCAGCCGCTACGCCCAACCACACCGCTCACCACACTTATAGCTGTTGCCGGAAAGGTTGCTAAGGCAAAAATACCGGCACGGCTACGTAGCATAACAGCCAGTGATTTTCTGCCTGAAGCGGTAAAGGCACTTATACCCATCATCAGCCACAACACTCCTGCTATAATATCTGATTTGAGAAAGAGCCAAAGAGGTGTGTCATCAGGTATTCCTCCGCCTGTGGCAGTCAGAAAACGGCTCCACAGTGCCGGCGAACAAATCGTAAAGGCCGCACCCAGACAGAAGCATATCGCCAGACGCCGTTCACCACCAGTCGGGATATGACGGTTAAGCCACATACAACCTGTATAACCGATTATCAACGGTAATGCACCGGCTTCATGACCGCAACCGCCTACAAAAGCTATAAGATACATCCACCACGGCATATAAGACGGCTCCCTACTATTCGTAATCAGAAGCACACTGCCGAGCATAAACAACGAAGCCCAGACATAATTGGTATTGCAGGCATAGAGAAAAAACGAATCCCACCACGGCAGCGCCAGCCACAAAGCAGCTACAAGAGCCACAGGAAGCCAGCCTCGTTTCAGCCCCGCACATCTGACAGCCGCCCAGCACATACCGGTTGCTCCCGCAGCTCCGAGCATAGCACGTAACCATCGGGGTGCCTCAGCTACAAGAGGCAATATATAATTACCCCAGCGGCCATTGACATACAGCCAGTGGCGCACGCACCACACACCGTATTTCCACCACGGCACACTGTAAGGTTCGGCACCTCCGACTATACACGCATAGCCCAGGTCATCGCCTGCCGGAACTACATACCAGTAGTACACAAGGCTCAGACCCAGGCTTATAATCAGCAGCCACTGCCACAGGGCTACACGACGGAGCATATTCACTGTTCGACAGCTGCGAACTCCATCAGATAGGCCTTGATGAAGTCGTCTATCTCACCGTCCATAACGCCTCCGACATCCGAGGTCTGATGATTGGTACGGTGATCCTTGACACGGCGGTCGTCAAACACATACGAACGTATCTGACTGCCCCATTCTATCTTTTTCTTTCCGGCTTCGATTTTAGCCTGCTCCTCCATACGATGGTTCAGCTCCTTCTCATAAAGTATGGATTTGAGCTGACGCATGGCGTTCTCTTTATTCTTAGGCTGGTCACGTGTCTCGGTATTCTCGATAAGTATCTCTTCCTCTTCGCCAGTGTAAGGGTCTTTATACTGATAGCGCAGACGCACACCCGATTCCACTTTGTTCACATTCTGGCCGCCGGCACCGCCCGAACGGAATGTATCCCACGATACACGGGCTGTCTCAACATTGATTTCGATAGTATCGTCAACCAAAGGAGTAACGAATACAGAAGCGAACGAAGTCATACGCTTACCTTGCGCGTTATACGGGCTGACACGTACCAGACGGTGCACACCGTTTTCGCTCTTAAGAAAACCGTAGGCGTAATCACCTTCAATATTTATAGTTACTGATTTGATACCGGCTTCGTCACCTTCGAGCAACTGTGCTATCGAAGTCTTGTAACCATGACGCTCGGCATAACGCAGATACATACGCATAAGCATCTGTGCCCAATCCTGACTTTCGGTTCCGCCGGCACCGGAGTTTATTTTTAGAACTACACCGAGTTTATCTTCCTCGCGACGCAACATGTTGCGTAATTCGAGTTTCTCAAGTGTCTTCACTACCTGAGTATGCAGTTCATCTACTTCATCTTCGGTCATAAGACCCTCCTTAACGAAATCGAAAGCAAGCTCAAGTTCGCCGCACATTTTATCTATCTCTTCGTATGAGTCTATCCAGAAGTGAAGTTCCTTGATTTTACGCATCTGAGCCTCAGCCTTATCACGGTCATCCCAGAAATCGGCTACATGTGTACGTAGCTCTTCCTCTTCTACTTCTATCTTCTTATTGTCAACATCAAGGTAATGCCGCAGCGCTTCCTTGCGCTCAAGGGCCTCCTTTAGCTGGTCTTGTGTGGTCATATATCTGTTTTGTTCTTATTTATCGTCGTACATACTCTCTATCTCAGCGGCATAACGTCGCGCCACGATAGGACGGCGTACCTTCATGGTGTTGGTCACTTCACCGTTCATTATCGAGAAATGATTTGGCAGCAAGGTTATTTTCTTTATTTTCTCGTACTCGGCCACTCCTTTCTGCACTTCATTAATCTGAGACATCATAAAGTCTATGGTGACAGGCATACGCAACAGTTGTTCGGTATCCTCGCTGCCGAGCCCTTTTCGTTCGGCCCACTTGCGCAACTGCGAGAGATTAGGCACTACAAGAGCAGTCACATATTTACGGTTATCGCCTATCACAGCGACTTCATCTATATACTTGTTTTCAGCCAGCCTGCTTTCAAGCATCTGTGGAGCAATATATTTGCCGTTCGAGGTCTTGAAAAGGTCTTTGACACGTTCGGTCAAGACAAGGGCACCACGCTGTGTGAAATAACCGGCATCACCTGTACGGAAATACCCGTCGGATGTAAAAGCCTGTGCGTTAGCTTCCGGATTCTTATAATAACCGGGGGTAACTGTAGCACCCTTGACCAATATCTCACCATTTTTATCTATTTTGACATCCACACCGTCAAGCGGCATACCTACCGTACCTATCTGATAGTCATATTCACGGAAACAGCTCACTGTAGCGGTAGTCTCACTAAGCCCGTAACCAATCTTGACATCAATGCCCACCGAACGCATAAACTCCACTATACGGTCGCTCAGAGGAGCACCGGCAGTCGGAAACATATTGGGATTGGGAATACCTATGGCATCTTTAAGCTTCTGGAATATACGACGGTTCCAGAACTGATATTCTTTCTCCAGATACCAGGGGGCTTTACGGTTCAGACGACGGTAATCGAGATTGCGCCGGCGTCCTATACGTAGTGCACGGTTGACCGCAGTACGTTGTAAAGTTGACATACGGGATATTTTCTCCTTCACGCCGGCATAGACCTTTTCCCAGAAACGGGGTACACAAGTCATAAGATTAGGGTGTACCGTGTGTATGGTATCCTGTATCAGACGCGGATCGTAGTTGACAGCTATTGCTACACCTTTGGTAAGACAGAAAAAACACCATGCTTTCTCAAGTATATGGCTCATAGGCAGAAAGGCCATGGACAGTTCTGTATCGCTGACGTTGGTCAGCATCTTCAGATGTGCTTCCATAGCGGCATCATAGTTGGAATGTGTTATGCACACTCCTTTTGGCTCGCCTGTAGTCCCCGAGGTGTATATAAGTGTGGCCATATCCTCAGGCAGACCGCGTTCCATACGCTGATTGACAAGATCCCTCACAGTGTCATCAGCCTCCATGCCAAGACGCACGAAATCGTCCCAGAATATACTGACTGTGTCATCAGGCTCTAACTTCAGACCATCGTTCTTGAAAATCACGATATATCTTATTTTTTCCGGATGCCGCCGCCAGTAATTTACAGCCAAGGGATATTGGTGTTTATCACCTGCGAACAGCACTGCAGCCTCTCCGTTTGAAACAATGAAGTCATATTGTTCTTGTGAGCTGCTCGAGTAGAGTGGTATGACAGCCAAGCGGTTACGAAAAGCGCCGAATTCCGTTATCAGTATCTGCGGCGTGTTAGGCGAGCAGATGGCTATGGTGTCTTTCTCGGCCAGGCCCATGCGTGCGAGGGCACGTGAGGCTACTTCCACCTGGGTTTTAAATTCATTCCAGGAAGTCGACAGCCACTCTCCGTCCTTACGCCAGCAGAAGCGATACGCTTCGCGGTCGCCGTATTTCTCGGCCTGACGGTCTATCATCTCTACAAGTCTGTTTGCCATATACTCTGTGCTTTGTGGGTGTGGTGTGTCCGTATGTCTCCGATTATGCCGGAAACATACGGACACACTGTTATAACACACTTTGCCGCCGCAAAGTTAACACTTTTCACCATACTGCCATAATCACCTGTCGCTACGCAGACGCTCAAAGTAGAAATCAAGCACATCTTTGGCAGCTGTGAATGAGGACTGCTCATTGTTGAGCACGCGCATTTCTTTCTGTTCGAGAAGAGCCTTTACTTCCGGACGCTGATAGAAATGAGCACGCAACTGTTCGTCGATTGTCTCTATCATCCAGTATTTAGCCTGCTCGTTACGCTTGCGCTCAAAGTAACCTGTTTCTTTCACGTAGGCGAAGTAACGGTCTATCATATCCCACACTTTATCGATGCCGAGTTCATAGTAGCCGCTGTAGGTAAGTACCTCCGGACGCCATTTGCTCGGTGTGGGCGGGAAGAGATGAAGTGCGTTCCGGAACTGTCCGGCTGCTAAGTTCGCACGGTCTATATTGTCACCGTCGGCTTTATTGATTACTATACCGTCGGCCATTTCCATTATGCCTCGCTTTATACCCTGAAGTTCGTCGCCTGTGCCGGCAAGCTGTATAAGCAGGAAAAAGTCTACCATCGAATGTACGGCAGTTTCACTCTGGCCTACTCCGACAGTTTCGACAAATATATTGTCATAACCGGCAGCCTCGCACAGTACTATAGTTTCACGTGTCTTACGTGCCACACCGCCGAGCGATCCGGCCGAAGGTGAAGGACGTATAAAGGCATCGCGTTCCTGCGACAGTTTCTCCATACGTGTCTTATCTCCTAAGATACTGCCCTGTGTGCGTTCGGAACTCGGGTCGATGGCAAGCACAGCCAACTTTCCACCCTGACGCAACACATGCAGGCCGAAAACATCTATTGAAGTGGATTTACCTGCTCCCGGCACACCGGTGATACCTATACGGCGTGAATTACCGCTATACGGCAGACACTTCTCTATCACCTCCTGCGCAATAGCCTGATGGGCCTCGGCAGTGCTCTCGATAAGAGTGACGGCCTGTCCGAGTATACTGACATTGCCTTTAAGTATACCTTCGACATAATCGGCTACACTCAGCTGACGACGGCGGGCCGTACGACGGTACGGATTGACTATAGGCTGCGAAGTTACACCGCTGTTAACCTGCAGTCCTTTGTACTGTGTGTCATTCTCGGGATGCTGGTATTGTGTTTCAGTTGTATGTTCCATGGTGTTATATTCTTGGATATTGGTTATTGTTTTTCTCCATGTTGGAAGGAGATATGACAGGTCTACTTTTTCACACCGGCTACCGGTACCTTGATTACAGGATGCAGTGGGTCGTCGGTTACTATCTCGACATAGAACCGGAAAGGTCCGGCCGGAAGAAGAGCGGTTTTCAGCACTCCTTCGACACGTGCCCGCTTGCCGGATTTAACGCTTTGCGGCTGCCGCTTTACCTTCATTACAGTTGAGCCGGGAGTCACACGTATTACATTCAGACGTCGTTTACCTTCGTCGGCTATCTCGAATTGCCAGCGTATATCTTTGTTACCGCTGATTTCGCCAAGTTCTACTGTACCCGGTATTACACGCACTGCCGGAACGTTGTCAAGGTCACTGCCGCTTATACGGCTCAAATCGGGTGTAATGTCGGCTGTTATTTTCAGCATTACCGCCTCTTCAGCTTCTGTCCAAGGGCGCACTGTATAATCATAGTTGATTTCCCCAAGCTCAGGCACCTCGGTAGTATTCAGATAGATACTGAATGTGCCTACCTCACCGGGAGCAATAGACGAAGTAGCAAGGTCGATTTCTATTCCTAATCCGCCGCCTGATACCTGAGGCACTATCGGCTTATCACTTGTATTGTAAAGCTTTATATAATTATGACGTCCGGAGCCTTGACGTACTTTACCAAAGTCTATGTGGTCTGTCGACATACGCAACGGACCGACTATAACAGGATAGTCAGTGTCAAGAGTAGCCGGCGTACCGATTACAGTACCCTTTATATATATTGTAGTAAGGTCACTTTCCTCACCCATATATACCTTAACGGTCTTCTCAAAACGTCCGGGACGTCCTAATGGATTGTACGTGAAGCTTATCTTAGCTGTGTCGCCGGGCATTATCGGTTCGTCGGTATACGCTGCTCCGGTACAGCCGCAGCTTGGCCGTACACGGTCGATATAGGTAGGTTCGGGGCCATGATTCACAAGTAGGACACTGCCTGTCTGCGGACCCTCGGCTTCCTTCATCACACCGAAGTCATAATTTGTAGCCAACCATTCTATTTCGGCCATACCGGTCTGATATACAGATACAGCAGATATACAGACCAGCAGACTTCTCAACAGACCTTTCATAAACTACTGTTTATTTACCGGGCACCACTGTACCCTTTATCTTTATACGCACTTTCTTCGGGTTGCCGTTAGTCTTTACCGTAACGGTTTTTTCAAAGGCTCCCGGTCGTGCTAAAGGGTTATAAGTAACTTTCAGTTTCGATTTCTTTCCCGGTGCTATCGGTGCTTCAGGAAATTCAGGCTGTGTACATCCACATTCGGCCGTAGCGTTAAGTATCACAAGATTACCGTCGCCTGTATTGGTAAATTCAAACTCGTGACTTACCGGCCCGCCACTCTCCTTGATTACACCGAAATCATATACCTGCTCACTGAACTTGGCCGACGCCTTCTTTCCGCCGCCTCCGAAAGCGGGCACTGCTATCACACATGCTACAAGGAGCATCATTAGCTTGATTGCAAGTTTCATATCTTTAACTATTTTTCCTGTTTGCTTTTAATTTATCTGTTTTATTATTCAGACATTTCTCCCCCCGCTTTGGTTTACCTCCGCGACAGGACTTGTAATGTCTCTCGATTTACTTTCCTATAAACTATAAAAGAGAATGAGTCAGCAAAGTTAAATCAAGTTTTTCAGACTACCATAACTCTTCACTATTATCATTACACATTTAAGGTTCCTATTATGTGAAAATTCACATAATAGGAACCTTAAATGTAATTCCCCAACCTGCACATTCTTGTTTTCATCATAGAAGAATTTCAAAAATTACTCTGTGTAGTTATGTGTCATCAGTTCCTGTAATATATGTTATGATTAAGGTAGTAAGGAATATAGGGTCAGGACTGAGCAGATGATTCGAGCAGATGACAGTGCATCAGCTTACCTTCGCCGTCACGCAGGTGCATACCGTTGCCTTCACAGTGACGCCACATAGCACACTCGGCACAGGCACCGCGCCGCATCCACGAACGGTCACGGTAAGGTCCGAAACGTTCCTGCCACACTGTCCAGAAATCATCACGGTAGATATTACCTTGCGTATAGTCGGCTCTTATGCTCGGACAGGCACCTATACTACCGTCGAGCAGCACCGAAGCCACATTCACTCCGGCAGCACAATCAAAGCAATAGTCGCGTACTTCACCCTCATATCCGCCCATAAAACCTTCGCAGCAGAACGAAGCACGGATAAGGCCCTCTTTACGTGTAGCCTTTATAAACTCCATCAGACGTTCAACTTCGGCACTGTTAAGTTCAAATTCCGGATATTGCGCAGCTCTTCCGGCCGGAAACACGGTAAAAAGACGCCAGCGTTTCACTCCGGCTTCAATAAGCAACTGTTTCAATTCGTCAAGACGCGCTAATGAACGACGGTTGACACACGTCACGACATCGAAATTCAAATCAGTTGCCGCTACTACCCGTTTTATGGCTTCGTACGCACGTCTGAACGACTGCGGATGACAACGCATCCAATTATGGTCTTCTTCAAGACCGTCGAGACTGATAGTAATATTGTGCAGTCCGGCACGACGCAGACTCATCAGACGCTCTTCTGATAGTAGCAGACCGTTGGTAACAAGGCCCCATGGCACTTCCCGGTCATAAAGCTGCCGTCCTACTTCCTCTATATCACGGCGTACCAAAGGTTCACCGCCTGTAATGATAACATTCAACCGGTGACGGTCAACATGAGGAAGTAGTGAATCGACAACCTTGATAAAGTCAGCACCCGGCATATCCGGTACAATAGAGGAGCTTTTACAATCGCTGCCGCAATGCCGGCAACTGAGATTACAACGCCATGTACACTCCCAGAACAATTGTCTCAACACATGCACACGGCGCCGTTCCTCCTTTACCTTTCGGTTGAGTTCAAGAAGTACCCGCTGCTTCAGACTCAGTCGCTTCATTGTTCCGTAGGTTTCTCCTTAAGCTTGAAATTAACCTCCGCCTTAGCAGTACCCTCATCCCATGAATCATTATTGTCAGTCTTGACATATTCAAGTTCTATTATAACTGTATCAGGCTGGAATTTAGATTCGAGTGGTACACATGCCACTTTAACCCTATTTGTAGGATATAGGGAACCAGTAGCTGAGTAAAAACCGAACTCACTAGTTACAGTTCTGAAATATGTGTGAGCTGCCGGTAATTCTTCATCTGGAAAATAAGGATTTGGTTGAGGTATATCCATAACCTTAATTACCGCATCAGGCACACCTATACTCCCTTTTTCTGTAAGAACTCTACCCTTGATTTCGAATGTAGCAGTAGGAGTACCATACATACATAGCATTCCTTCGGGAGGTTCATCCTCATTGGAACATCCGAACCCGAGTAATCCGAGAATAGTGGCGCAAAAGCTTGCCCATAAACTTGAAAATTTAAATGATGTCATAACCCATTATTTAGTTTGTGTAAAGTAAATATAAGCACTTCGTCTGAAATGTCGGAGGTTTCAGATATGTTCTGACAGGCACTTTCGGGCACTTCGACACAACCGACAAGATAGCTATCAGAAGTAAGAAATCATACTATATGAAATCCGCTCACCGAATAAATAAAGGATATAAAATCCTGCTCATCACTGAATATTCCTTTACATACTCCGGTCTCATCATAGATCTCGTATGATAATATGTCTTCCTTACTCATACCTTCTATCCAGATGCCTTTATTCATGTCAATCATACAACTGACACAACGTGTTGGCACGCGATGTCCATAAGGTTCTTCCTCAATTTCTGACATTCTCGTAACAAAAGGATAATGACGCACATTGGGAAGGAGAGGTGGAAAGAAATTGTTACCAGGATGAGATGCACTTCCGGACAAATGTATGTCTGAAGCCTCCAGGTCATCTTCCTTGCTACAGGAGCTGAAAAGCACGCTGAGGCAAAACAACAGAAATATTATAGGTCGGTAGAGTTTCATGTCAGGTTTATTTTTTCGCAAAGTTAGTGGTATAGTAGCTAAGATACACAAAAAATTTGTGCGGAAATTGTGCGGAAATGTTATTCTACCAGCCGGCCGCACTATGCAAAGTCAATATTAATCTATTTACAATAAGCGTATTATGCCATCTATGACTTTGACGCTTACTTTTTCGTTAAATACCTTAAAGCCTAACGACTCACGACGCGAGGATATGCTCCCTTTAGTACGTCCGAGTAGGCAGCTCATCTGTGTCGGCGCTACATGACACTTCACAAGATAAGCTGTGTGCAGGTCGAGTTGTGTGAGTTTGCCCCCTGTGAGCAACTGCAAGTTGGTCTTAAAGTCAGGCGAGGCCTGAAGTATTACCTCCTCTAACTGACGCCAGAGAGAGCTATCGTCTCTAATAATACTTTTCTCCTCAATATGGTGTTGCAGCAAACGGTAAGCATCCGAATCAACTATACGGGACGAAAGACCGATATTTCTTTCCGTACTCTCCTGATAAAGCTTCATAAGCTCATTACGCAGCCGTTCTCTAAGCATTTCTGTTGAGTCGTTGGCACGCAAAGGCCCGCAGTTCGTAGCCTCGGTTCCGTCAGGGAGCAGTATATTATTCGGTGTTTTATCCTCACTCAGCTGCACATCTATTCTTTTCTCACGGGACAATGCCTCAAGCAAAGCCCCGATGTTGGCCAACGCTATCCTAAGCCTGAGCAACTGCCGCTGATTTTTATATTTGAGATAAAATACAACCGCCACTAATGCCAATACACCAAAAAGGAGCCAGAACGCCCGACGTTCATAACGCATCTTATCGGCTTCGGCCTTGTAACGTTCTCGTTCATGCACCTGATAATTATACATCGAGTTCTGAATCAGAGCTGCCTCATCATCATGTCTCGAAAGTAAGGATTCTATAACTTCGCGATACTCCCTAACATAACGCCGTGCAGTGTCGGCATGAAGATAGCCTGCCATCTCGGGAGCCAACAATATCTTATAACCGTTCTGACGGTTGCGAGGACTCGAACTGGCCACAAGTCTGTGGGCATAATGATAGGCTGAGTCAAGACGACCGGCAGCAAGATAAATCTTTGCGGCATAAGCTGACGAAATACTGAAATAATCAGGACTTATAAAACGCATCACCGGTCCGATAAGCGACACAGCAAGATCCACCCGCCCCTCTTTTTCGCTTATAGCGGCAAGGTACATATCCTGTGGCCATACAGCCTCCGGAGACACCAATTCGGCTATCTCCCGGGCTTTCAGAAATTCACTTTCAGCCGAGTTGTATCTGCCGTTATGCAGATAGACAGCTCCTAACAACTGACGGTCATCTATATAGCTTAACGAATCGCCTGTTATCGAATCCAGTCTTATACTCTCCTCTAAATACGGCACTGCTTGTTCATAGAGCCGCAGTGTATTCAGCAACCGTCCTGTCTGACTCGACACAGTGCTTCTAAGCGGTAGATAATTCTCACCCTCCGGTATAGCATCGAGTGCGTTCTGAAAATACCGCAATGCCGTAGGAAAATCGCCCATATCGCTATACACCCTGCCTCCATAGTACAAAGCCTCCGGATACAATGCCTTATCACGGTGACGCTTGTAGTAGTCAATAACATCAAGCACCAAACTGTCCGAAGTATGCACTATATACGCTTTGTCCTTAGCCTTGATATTCAGTAAGTCATAGTAATGACGGTCGCTCTCGTCGAGACCCTCCGCATCAATACTATCAAGCGCCCGCAAAGCAGCCGCAGGGTCATCCTGCACCATCCGCCCCACAGCTCTAAGACGCGCATCACGGTCCCGATGCCCGCAAGCACCCGGAAGCATAAGTAATATCAGTATGATATACAGATATATCCGCATAGCTCTAACTGCTGATACACGTAATATTCTATCCTAAAAACTACTTCAGCTCACAAATTTACAACTTTTTCCCTATTATTTGGGAACTTAATTTTAAATTACTATCTTTGCCATACGATATAACTCCGATAACTCTGATAACTCCGATAACTCCGATAACTCCGATGAAACCCTGGTTTAAATACGCTTTTCTTTCAGTCTCCGGCTATGTTGTTGTCATAGCCGCCATAGCCGCCATCTTTCACTGGATAAACAGTGTGGGCGGCATCCATGATATTGACAGTGCCAACAGTCAGTTCTATATGTGGGCAACGGTGGTAGGCCTCGTGGTTGCCTTCTTCGCAGGCTTCTGTTTCCGCCCCGTTCTGGAACGTATGAAATCGGAGTATCCTATCGAATATCCCGATACACCGCAAGAAGATATACACTGTCTGTGCCGCGAAAAGCTCCTGACGCGATATTTCTGTATTCTCGCCTGCGGAAGCTTTTTAGCAGCCATAGCTGTAGCCATTGCCGTCGGGATAGAAACCTATCCGGAAATAATATGTATCCTGTCAGGCGCAGGTTTTACATTCGCCTTCCTCTACTTTCAGACCCGCACCCGTTACAGACAACTGTACAGAAGGAAGAGATGGCTATAAAGAACACTTCTTTAAGCACCTATCAATCAAGTTATATATACTGATTTATCTCGACAATTTAGTGTATAAAAGTTACCAAGGGCGTTTACCTATGTAGCTGATGCTCAGTTCAGGCGTAAAATTTATTAAAGAAGTTTGACTTTTTATTTGGTGGTTTCAATTTTTAGCATTAACTTTGCCAACACTTTCGGGGCGTAGCGCAGTCCGGTTAGCGCACCTGCTTTGGGAGCAGGGGGTCGAAGGTTCGAATCCTTTCACCCCGACAGAAAATAATAGGTAACAGCGCCGTTTCAGTCTGAAGACCGAAACGGCGCTGCATTTTAATGTAGGAGGTGTTTCGCTATGTGTTCGGCTATTTCCCAATCGAGAGGGGTGTCGAGGTCAACGCTGCGTTCGGACGGCATCACGCTCGGCACTATGCGGCGAAAGTCTGACATCGGTCCGCGAAGCAATGAAGCGACTGTCATCACATAGACAGCGCCGTTGTATTCCCACACTTCGGGAGCGTCCTGACGGCGCGTATAACGGCCGTCTCCTTTGCTGATATGGAGAAGGCCCTCGACATCAGTCTCGAAAGCACCGTAATAGGGATTTGTTTTAGCCGGGCATACGCTTACTACCATATCTATGTCAGGACGCCAAAGAGCTTCGGCATGGCGTATATCATCGGCTGTACGCAGCGGAGAAGTTGGCTGTAACAACACCACCCGGTCATAATTATATCCTTCGGCTGCCAGACGGCGCAGACAATCTACTATTACATCATAACTCGATGCAGTGTCGGTAGCAAGATTTGCAGGACGCATAAAGGGTACTTTCAGACCGTAATCTTCGGCTACTTTCCTTATATCTTCACTGTCGGTGCTGACAAGTATGTCGGCGTCGTTAGCCCCTGCATCGCGGGCATTGTCGATAGCATGACAGATAAGCGGTTTGCCTAAAAAGGGTCTGATGTTTTTACCCGGTATACCTTTGCTCCCTCCACGGGCTGTTATAAGATATAGTGTTTTCATTGATTTTCGGTTTCATAAAACTTCTTAACCGGATACGGTCTGAAATCAAACTTCTCTATAGCATCGGCCATAAGTGAGGCGGTGTGAGCACGTGCATACGGATTCTCACAACGTGTCGCTATAGCTTGCATACAGTCAGACAGTACATATTCCAGCCCTTCGGCCACTTCAACGGCAGTTGGTCCGCAATGCCATACTGAGGGGCCATGTTCACGTCCAGCCTGCCTTATACCGACATCAAGTGTCGGTATTCCGACTGAAGGAACCTCAACCAGCCCGCTTGACGAATTGCCTGCCACAGCGCTTGCCAAATGCAGTGCCGACATATAACGCACACGCCCTAACGACGGTACAAGGCATACTCTGTCGCCATGTCTCGAAACGAACTCTTTAAGCAAGGTTATCTGAGGTGTAGGATCAACATCGTTGTTAGGATAAGTCAGCAAAACCTGTATATCTTCGTAACGGTACATCACAGTCTCCAGACCGGTAAGAAATTCCTGCATCTGCTGATGTGGCGATACAAGACTTAGAGTCGCGGCGTGGAGAGTAGCTACTATCAGACGGCCGGTGATATGCCAGTCAAGTGAGGTCTCTAATTCCAGACGTGTCATAAGCGGAGTCTTTAGAACGTTCTCCACCCCTATCGCACCTGTGGTTATAACCTGCGCAGGCTGTTCGCCCATAGCTATCAGCCGATTGCGACATCGCTCTGTCTCAGTAAGATGCAGAGTTGCCATTTTACTTATAGAATGACGTATGGAATCGTCAAAAGCACCTTCCGACACAGTGCCGCCGGCTATATGTATTATCGGCACACCGCACAACAGAGCTGCCGTAGCCACTCCCAACATCTCGAAGCGATCGCCGAGAATCACTACGGCACGTGGATGCAAGCTGTCGAAAGCTGTGGCAAATCCGACTGTGGCAGCAGCCGCTATCTGTACCGGAATACCTTCAACCGGTATTTCGGCCACCGGAGCGAAGCCGTCACGTACTATCTCGTCAACCGTATGACCGCAGTCAGCGCGCAGGTGCATATTCGTAGCCATCACACCTACTTTGTGACCGCGCCGGCACAGTTCGGTAGCCAAAGGACTCAGTAGCCCCCAGTCCGCCCGTGTGCCGGTAGCTATAGCTATCATACCTTTCTGTTCAGAGGGTGATGAGTTCGTCATATCCGAAATCACGTACAGCAACCGTACCTATTACTTCATCCCAGCGCATAGGACTGATACCTGAGCCGGGACGTTTCACAGTTATATTTTCTTCGGTAAGTATCTCTCCTTTACGTATCGGACGGGCTGCCACAATACTCTTGCGTGCTACTTCGATATTAGGTGCTTCGCTGGCGCTTACCTGTTTTTCGGTACTGCCGAGAGCCTGCTCTATATTGCGTATGGAACGCACCATTGCTGCAAGTTCGTGAGGTTCAAGACTGGCCTTATGGTCAGGACCGGGAAGATTACGGTCAAGTGTGAAGTGCTTTTCAATCATACCGGCACCGAGAGCGACAGCGGCCACAGGTACTTCGATACCGACAGTATGGTCACTGTAACCTGTACGTACTCCGAGACGCTCACTTATAGTAAGCATGGCACGCAGATTGACATCGCTCATGGGTGTGGGATATTGCGTGTTGCAGTGAAGCACCCATATATCGTCACGTGTCAGCCGTGACTGCGAAGGGTAACGGTCGTGTGTACCGGTAAGTATCCGGATGGCATCTTCTATTTCGTTAAGTGTCGACATCCCGGTGCTAAGTATTACGGGACGGCCTACGGCAGCCACACGGCGCAGATAAGGAAGATTGGTGATTTCGCCTGAAGGTATCTTGAAATAATCCTGTCCGAGTTCAGCCAGCAGGTTGATTGAAACCAAATCGAACGGTGTACTCATAAACCCTATCCCCTCCTCTTCGCACAAAGCTTTGAGACCGGCATAGTCGCTGAGTGGCAGATGTATGGCCCGGCACATGTCAAGCTGTGACTCGCCGGCACCGGTAGTCTCTTTCTGATATTCGGCTTTAGGCGCTATACTCGATATGACAAGTTCGGGTACAGCTGTCTGGAACTTCACGTAATCGGCACCGGCCTCACGGGCTGCCCTGACCATACGACGTGCCATGTCAATGTCGCCGTTATGGTTGACACCGGCTTCGGCTATGATAATGACACGCTTGGAATTATGTTGTGTCTGCATGGTACGTGGTTCAGTCTGCCGTAGGAGAGGTATTGTCAAGGTGCATCATACGTTCCTCCTCGTCGGCATAGAATATAGTCTCTTTCAGATAACGTGCCATAAGGGTCTGCGAAGCCCAGTTGTCGCAAGGACTCACGGGACGTCCGAGAGCTTCGTCAAGTATGTAATCGGTAATAGGTGCACCTGCATAGATAGAGCATACCACACCGCCGCCCAGACGCGGATTCACTTCCATAAGCAGATAACGGTCACGGTCGAGGTCGTGCAGGAACTGAAGAGTCACAGGTCCGCGAAGATTAAAGGACTCTATCACCTGACGGCTCATCTCCATAAGTGTAGGTATACGGCATGTCACCGTACGTGTCACCTCGCCGCCCATCACCTCCAGACGCCGGCGCGGAACAGTGACAAGTATCTCGCCCTGCTGGCTGACGTAACTATCCACGGTATATTCATGACAACGTTCTATGAACTCCTGTACAAGATAGTCGCCGATATTGTCAAGGTGCATCAGGTCATCAATATTATGGAATATCTTTATACCGCGTGAGGCAGAGCCATGACGAGGCTTGGCTATAGCCGGCATTTCGGCTGTTATAACCGAGTAGGTAGCCGGTATCGGACAGCCTGCTTTTTTAAACGCACGGGCAGCCTCTACCTTATCGAACATTATCCGTGCGGTCTCAAAGTCACTTACCGGTACGAACACGTCTTTTATCTGTTCGCGGCATTTGGCCGCTATCTCTATGGCACCGTCTACGAAAGGCAGTATTATGTCTACTCCGTATTCACGTACCACACGCTCTATATCGTCGACTACCTCAGGGTCGGTCCAGCGTTTTCCTACCACTACTTTGCCGACGATAGCTATGGGCACCTCCTCGTTCAGCTCGTAACTCACAAGGTCAACTTCGTAACCTATGCGGCTGCCGCTCTTCTTAATAAGCTCGGCTACCGACACCCGCCGTGCGCCTCCGAGGGCGAGCACAGTAAGTTTCTGTTTTTTCATCGGTTGTAGATATTGGGTTTATAATATTTGAGATTGTCGGCGTCGGCCAGCCACCGCGCTGTGCGGCGGAGACCTTCTTCCAGACTCACCTGCGGATGCCAGCCGGTGAGACGTGTTATTTTTTCGTTCGAACCACACAGACGGAACACTTCGCTGTCACGCGGACGCAGACGTTCAGGATCAGTCTCAAAAGTTATATCGGCTTCCATGACACGTGCTATGGTCTCAAGTGTCTCGCGCATACTTACTTCCGTACCTGTAGCTATATTCACCTCCTCGCCTATAGCGGCTTCGCTATGTGCTAAAGCTATAAAACCGGCGGCTGTGTCAGTGACATAATTGAAGTCACGTGTCGGAGTCAAATCGCCTACCTTTATCACCTTATGCCCTGCGGCTATCTGGCTGATGATAGTCGGTATAATAGCGCGGGCTGACTGACGAGGACCGTAGGTATTGAATGGGCGTACCAATGTCACAGGCAGTCCGAAAGCATGGCGAAAACTCATAGCTATGGCGTCAGCGCCTATCTTGGAAGCTGAATAAGGCGATTGCGGTTGCCGGGGGTGAGTCTCGTCAATAGGCACTTTCAGAGCTGTACCGTACACCTCCGAGGTGGATGTCACCAATAGGCGTTCGCAACCGGCATCACGAACAGCCTGACACATATTCAACGTACCCTTGACATTGGTATCAATGTAACTGTCCGGAGCTACATAGCTATAAGGTATAGCTATAAGTGCGGCAAGATGAAATACCGTATCTGCTCCTTTCACCAGCTGACGACAGAAATTAGGGTCACGTACATCGCCCGTCACCACTTCGAGCTGAGGATGACTCACCTGTTCGAGCCAACCCCAGGTATTCTGCGAATTATACTGCGCCAGGGCTCTGACATGACAACCTTCGGCTAACAAAGCTTCGGTAAGGTGACTGCCGATAAATCCGTCGGCGCCGGTGACGACTACATTTTTCATTGCATAGGTAGTTAAAGATTGAGGATTCAGTCTATGTGAAAGCCCGTCAGCCGCGGGTCTTCCGTAAATGTACCAATATGACGTTTCTTCTTCTCTTCGAATATCTCGGATATTTTTAGGAAAATACCGGTTTCTTCAACGTCACCGAACTCTGTATTGATTGCCGTGCCAAATACCTTCATAGTCGGCGAAAGAGCCATATAAGCGTTTACAAGCGGCGGAATATTAAGGCCTTCTTCACGTATGGCACGGTTAAGTATACGGTAGTCTTCCTTAAAATTCTGTCCGCTGAGACGACTCTGCACTGCTTCGCTTAGGGCTTCGGTAGCCAGAGGAATGATAGGACGTACAAGACCGTCAGGGTCAGGAAAATGTTTGTAGAGGAAACCTAAAAGCAAATCACGACAGTTGATTTTATAACTCGGATACATTGTAACCTTACCGAACAGATACTGTATCTGAGGATAGATAACCGTCAGTGCCCCTAAGCCGTCCCAAAGATTGTCAAGAGTATAGAGCGCACGTGCTCCTGCCTTACTCGATTGGTAAGGAGGTGCGACAAACGAACGTCCTAACTCAAGAGTGGCCGGAAGATAATCGTTTATGAAACGGTCCGAGAAGCGGAACATGTGCGATGTGGCGATATGAGGCACACCGGACGGGTCAAGACGTATGTTCTCACCTAATATAAAACGGTAACCGCCGGTTATCTCACGGGCCACAGGGTCCCACACTATGAGCTGCCGGCAGGGC